>CAYJHY010000197.1:0-3923 GCA_964369875.1 uncultured Mailhella sp. | reverse complement strand
TTTATTATTAATATAAGTGCCACAAATATCAATAGTAATGACGGTAATGATACCATTGTTAATCTTAATCCTGCAACAGATATCCCTATATCAATCAATCTCGGCAATGGCAATAATACTGTTATTTCTTTGACAAACAAAGCGGTAGATATGCAAATTTTTGCCAAAGATGGCAACAATCATATTAAAGGTGCCGCCAATCTTAACGGAACATTCGGAAATGGAAATAATATTATCGATGCCAAAACAAGTCAAAATCTGCATTTTGGAAACGGAAATAATACGCTTTCTGTCGAAAATATAGAAGAATTATTTTTTGGAAATGGTGACAACCTTGTTTACTCAGAAAAAGCAAGTAAAATTTACGCCGGTAACGGAAACAACATTATGAAGATAAAAATGCTGACCAACGCTATGGACCTTGGTAACGGCAATAACGATGTAACCGTAGAGAAACTTTATGATGCCGACTACTTGGCTACGTATAAAACTTATTTAAAAGACGGTAGCACAGCCCATCTCCTCTTCCCCCCTTCAAAACCCGAAGGCGCGGATATACAAATGGGAGATGGAAATAATACCTTACAAGTAAACAGAACTCTTGAAGATGACAGTGAGCTTAACAAGAATATCGGAAGTAGTTCCAATATTAACCTTGGTAACGGAAATAACAATGTTAACCTTTCCACCCTTGGCGAATTTATGAATTTTAGAATGGGAGATGGCGATAACATTCTCAACATAGATTATGCCAACACTGATTTTTCACTTGGTAGCGGAAATAATCTTGTGCAGATACACAAAGCCGATTACCTTGGATTGTCTGCAAACACAGGGCACACAACTCTCATCGTGAATAGCGATATTTCTCAAATAAATTTCAAAAATCAAGGCACTTCAGATATTTTAATCAATGGATCCATCATGGGCGGTAGCATCAGTAATGCCAATAGAAACGACAAGGAAGATGCCGAAAACAGTCTCACCGTCCTTGGTCACTACATGCAAGCCATTGTCAATAATAAAGAATAAGGGGAAAAGTTTAGGGGAACATAAATCTCATCTGAGAAGCTTTGCCCCTCAAACTCCTCATCAAAGAGAATAATTCCCTTTGGAAACCCCGCAACTTTTTACTTGCGTAAGCAAGTTAAAAAATACATGAGGGGGATTGGGGGAAATCATTTCCCCCAAAAAATCAAACTATCTCTTACTTTGTTATTTCAACAAGCAATAAGCGTCCAAACTCAGAACAAGCCACAGCCTCGGCATTTTCCATTTCATTTGCCAAATCGGGAGTAACAGTTTTTGCGGTAATTAAAGCGGTGATAGCGTTTCTGAGTAAATCCCCGGCTTTGTTCCATTCCATATGATCGAGCATCATAGCGGCTGAAAGAAGAAGACTGCAAGGGTTTGCAATATCTTTACCTGCTGCAAGGGGTGCGGTTCCGTGGGTTGCTTCAAAAAATGCAAAATCTGCGGACATATTCACACCGGGGGCAATTCCAAGCCCGCCGACTTGAGCCGCCAAAGCATCGGAAAGATAATCTCCATTAAGGTTGGGACTTGCAAGCACGCTGTATTGTTCGGGATGCAAAAGAGCCTCTTGGAACATTGCATCGGCAATTCTATCTTTAATAATTACTTTACCTTCTGCGCTTTCGCCTTCTTTGACTTTTGTTTCGGTTATTACTTTATTGCCAAACTCTTCGGCAACCTCATAACCCCAAGCTCTAAAAGCGCCTTCGGTAAATTTCATAATATTACCTTTGTGTACAAGGGTAACACTCGGCAAATTATTTTTTATGGCGTATTCGATGGCGGAACGAACCAATCTTTTGCTTCCCTGCTCTGTCATGGGTTTTATACCAATAGCAGAAGCTTCTTTCACTTCTACGCCAAGTTCATTATTCATAAAATTAATGAGCTTTTGAGAAGCGTCTGAGTTTGCTTGGAACTCAATACCGGCATACACATCTTCGGTGTTTTCACGGAAAATAACCATATTGACATTTTCAGGTTTACGCATGGGAGAGGCAACCCCTTTAAACCAAACAATCGGGCGAATACATGCAAATAAATCAAATTTTTGGCGCAATGTCACATTTAAACTGCGCATACCGCCGCCCACAGGTGTTCCCAAGGGTCCTTTAATAGCAACCTTAGCTTGTGCTAAGGCTTCCATGGTCTCGGTGGGTAAAGGATTTCCGCTTGCTGCAACGGCTTTGTCTCCGGCCAAAACCTCTTTCCACTCAATGGCATGTTCGCCGCCATAGGCTTTTTTCAATGCTGCATCAACAGCAGGTCTTGTCACCGCCCAAATTTCCGCACCAATACCATCGCCTTCAATCCAATATACCTGCTTTTGCATTGTATTTCCTTTAACTATAAGGTTAAATAATTAAAATTTCCCTTCCCCAAAATTTCCTTACAATATCATTTTTTAACAGGTACTTTCTGTATAAAACTAAAACTCTTGGCTACTGAGATAAGCATATTTTTGCCGCTTTTCTATGATGAGAGGCGAGAGCATACGCTTCTATGTCCCAAGTCCAAAGCAAGTTCTCGGATAGAACTATTTCAAAATCAACTTCACAAACATAAAAAAAGGCTCGTAAACGATGGTTTGTATAGCTATGTTTCACCGATGCGCACGGAAGTTTCGGGAGAAAATCATCCATATTTTTTTCTGGACTCAGTATAGTTAACTGTAGATAAGTCGTCAATTCTTTTATAAGAATTTCTCGTGAAATTTCCTTATGCACTTGGTCAGCAGTATTTTTTTTGTCTTTACTATCTATTTTTTCAGTCAGTGATTCAAGATTTTGCGCTGAGGGATTTTGTTTTTTCAAGTCGTGAAAATCATGCTCTATGATAAAAGAATCCAGACCAATAAACTCCCACATATTTGACCATAAACCATGAGAAGGACGTTTTCGCAACAAAAATCCTTTTTCTGCATGCTTTATCACTGCAAAAACTGCAAAAACTTCGATAGTTTCCATTTTATTTTTAGGTGAAGGTCGCAGATTAACCACTCCATTTTCAAAGCTTTTACAAAAACCTTGAAGCGGACACTGTGGACATAGGGGAACTTTCTTGCAAAGAAGTGCTCCAAATTCCATCCATGCTTGATTATAGGTTCTTGCTTCTCCGTGGGGTAAAAGTTGTTGCGCTTTTTCACTCACAATCTTATTAAGTTTCAGGTCTGAAATGTCAAACAGACGAGAAAAAACACGTTCTACGTTGGCGTCTACGGTAGCGTAATCCTTTTCATAGGCAATCCCAAGAATTGCGGCCGCTGTATACGCCCCTATACCGGGTAATTCTCGAACTTTTTCATAATCACATGGAATAATACCATTGTATTCATCACAAATAATTTTTGCAGCTTTATGTAAATTCCTTGCCCTACTATAATAACCAAGCCCTTCCCATGCGTGTAAAATTTCTTCCTCCGAAGCATTCGCCACATCCTCAACCGATGGAAAACGCTCCATCCAACGATTAAAATATGTAACCCCTCTTTCCATTTGCGTTTGCTGGAGCATCATTTCAGAAATCCAAACTTCATAGGGCTTATAATGCACACGCCAAGGAAGCAAACGTTTATTCGCATTAAACCAACTATAAAGAGCTTTCAGTATAGGATTTTTTTTTATTTTCATAATATTTTGTTTTAAAGAGGTCTTCCGATATTTACGTCAGGATGTACCATCCTTCCTTTATAGCATTTTGCTTTAATATTCTGTATATTCTATGCAGGTTTTGAAAAAAATAAACCTTCTAATATTAAAGTTTTTTGTGGAGAGGGGGAGGGTTTGGGAGGGGGAGAACCTATTTTTTTCAAAAAATAGGCTCTCCCCTCCCAACAAAAAAATAAAAAGATTAAAACTCTATGCCTTTGGTAAAAGATTAAAACTCTA
>CAYJHY010000196.1:1572-3949 GCA_964369875.1 uncultured Mailhella sp. | reverse complement strand
CTACCTTGCAAAAAGGTCTCTATTTTGTTCTCCAACTTTTGGAAATGGAAAAGCCTGTTATATTGGTTCTTAATATGATGGACGTGGCCACCAGAAGAGGAATCAAAATCAATCAAGAGCTTCTCTCACAAGAGCTCGGTATTCCTGTTATTGCCTTGCAAGCAACCAAGACAAAAAGTAACAGCCGTCAAGAACTTTTGGACTTAATTGCCAAAGAAGTCAAAGACGAAATCTTTACAAGCACGTTTAAACTTGACTATCTTGAGCTTGAACCCACTATTTTAGAACTTTCCAACGAGATGGAACAAGCAAGCCAAGACCTTTCCTATCCCAAAAGATGGCTTGCAATTAAGCTTCTTGAAGAAGACAGCGCTATTATCTCGCTTTTGAAAGACAATCAACACACTCCAACGAATGTTGAAGAGCGTGCAAAAAGCGCCATAAGCGATATTCGTGAAAAGCATAATCTTTCTTCGGCCGCACAAATTTCTACTTTGCGCCACAACCAAGCAAGAAAAATAAGCACTGCCGTGCTTTCGCAAGAGAATGAGGACCCTAACGCGCTTTCCTTTACAGAGAAAGTGGACAAAGTTGTTTGTCATAAAATCTTCGGGCCGATTTTTCTTTTGGGCGTGCTCTTTTCTTTTTATCATATTTCAGTAACCTACGGAAATATTCTGGCCGCCGATGTCTACCCTATCTGGGGAGCTCTTGAGAGCTTTATTAACTCTCTCATGCCCCATCAAGGATTTCTCGACGACCCTCTTTTAACCTCTTTGGTGGAATGGGTTGTTAAAGGCATGGTTTCCGTGTTCAACTATCTCCCCATTTTCTTCTTGATGTTTTCCTTTGTGTCTATTTTGGAAAGTAGTGGTTATTTGGCACGTATTGCCTTTATTTTGGATAAACTTTTCAATACCTATGGTTTACACGGACAATCCACCCTTCCCTTGATTTTGGGCGGTGTTTATGTCGGTGGGTGTGCTATTCCCGGAATTTTGGCCACCAGAGCAATTCCCGACGAAAGAGCACGTTTTACAACTATTCTTATTGTACCGATGATGAACTGCCTTGCCAAAGTGCCCCTTTACTTACTTATGGTAGGCGGATTTTTTGCCGCGGAAGCCGGAAGCACCATGTTCTTTATGGGTACCATCACCCTTTTGATGGCGCTTATTGTGGCGAAAATTTTGAACATTACCTTCTTAAGTTCACGCCCGACCGCTCCCTTTGTTATCGAGTTACCCACATACCATTTCCCCATATTGAGAAACGTTTTACAAGAAACTTTCTTGAGACTGTGGGTATTTATTAAGAAAATTCTTACCATCGTTATGGCTGTTTCCACCATTGTTTTTATCTTGATTACCTTCCCAAATATCAACAGTGAACGTCTGGCTTTCTATAACGGCGAACAAACCAAGGCAGAAGATGTATTTATGGCCGCGGTTGCTAAAACCGAGTTCGCAGGCAAATTTACCAAAGAAGACATCATGCCTCTTATCAGATACCAAGAAGATTTGAGAGTGAAAAAACGTGGTATCACCCAAGAAGAAGCCAATCTCATAAATGAGGACGCCCTCAAGACTTCCCCTATTTATGCTTCCATTGCCCTTAGAAAAGGTAAAGACGGCAAAGCCCTTGCCTCTGCTTTACGTAAAATTGATACCACCAGAAAAAATCTGCGTCGTGAAATCCGTCAAGAACGCTTTGAAAACAGCTTCCTTGGCAGAGCCGGCAAGTCCATTGAATGGTTGACTTCCGGTGCAGGTTTCAACTGGAGAATCAATATAGCCCTTCTCTCAGCCCTTGCCGCCAAAGAAAACAGTGCTGCCACCCTTGGTGCTCTCTATGGCTTTGAAGGCACTGCCGTCGGTGACAACTTTGCAGAGCTTGGTTTTACACCTTTACACGCCCTTTCCCTTATGCTCTTTATGGCGCTTTACCCTCCGTGTCTTGCCGCCTCTATGATGGTAAAAGGACAAACAAACTCCATTGGCTGGATGCTCTTCTCCATTATCTTCCAAATGACTGTCGGCCTTGCGGTGGCGACCTTGGTATTTAGCGGCGGAACATTCTTCCAGTTGACAGGCGTGCAAGCCATGTGGACCTTCTATGCCATATGCGCATTTATGGTTGTCGCTCTGGGTTTTGTACCCAATAAGAAAGATCTTACCGCTAAATAAGTTGGAAGATGAGATGAAACACTTTTTTCCCGCAACCATGTTGATGGCAAGTTTATTTATCCCTCCACCGGCTTTGCGTAAAATAGAAAAAATCTATCGTACTGGCAAATAAGTAGAAAATCCCTTCGGGGCTTCTATAAAAAACAATAAAACAAAATAAAACAGGAGTTTTCAATGAAAAACGTTTTTGT
>CAYJHY010000196.1:0-1472 GCA_964369875.1 uncultured Mailhella sp. | reverse complement strand
ATAAAAAACAATAAAACAAAATAAAACAGGAGTTTTCAATGAAAAACGTTTTTGTAGCATCCGCTTTGGCAGCAAGTTTGGTTATCCCTTCAATGGCAATGGCTCACAGCCCTATCTTCGATTGTTTTGACAACGGTGACGGCACTGTTACTTGCCAAGGCGGTTTCTCTGACGGTTCTTCCGCTTCAGGCGTAAAAGTATATATCAAAGACGCTTCCGGCAACATTACCGAAACTATTGCTCTTGACTCTAACAGTGAAATCACAGTGAAAAAACCTAGCGGTGAATACTCCATGGAGCTTGACGCAGGTGAAGGACACAGCATTAACGTTAAAGGTTCTACCATCGTAGAATAATTTAATGTGTTCAGGTTTGTTTATTTCTTGAGGGGAAAACCCCTTTTCTGAAAAGCAACCCTTGAATATAAATACAAAAAAGATATTTTTGAAGTATTATCAAATATTTTGATTTTAAATTTTATTAACTTGTAGCAGATTTGGAGAATTAGATGAAAAACAAACTTTTTGCCTCCCTTGGTCTTATGGCTTCTCTTGCTATCGCTGCCCCTGCAAGCGCACACTTTATGATGTTGTATACCCCTGAAACCGACATGGAAAAAGCAGAGAACATGGATATGCGTATGGTGTTCACTCACCCTGCCGAAGCCGGTCACATGATGGACATGGGCGGAGTTAAAGAATTTTACGCCATGTACAAAAGAGGCGAGCAAGATCCTCAGAAAATAGATATGAAAAAATATCTAAAAGAAATCACTTGGTCAAACCCAGGTTCAAAAGCTCCTGCATTTTCAGCTGAAATTCCTCGTAAAGAAATCCGCAGCATCGGCGACTATGTATTCGTACTCGTTCCAGGCTACTACATGGAAAAAGAAGAAGATGTTTACATGCAACAAATCACCAAGTTGATCACCAACACCGGTGGCGCTCCAACCATTTGGAATGAGCCTGTAGGACTTCCCACAGAAATCGTTCCTATGATTAAACCTTACGCAACTTGGGCCGGCAACGTATTCCAAGGTGTTGTTCTTTCTGACGGCAAACCTGTAGCTAACGCTGAAATCGAAGTTGAATACATGAGCCACGCTCCTGACTTGGCTAAAAATGCTTTGGAAGCAAAATCAAGCGTTGAATACCCTAACGGTGCTTTGGTAACTCAAACCATTTTGACAGACGCTAACGGCGTATTCACTTTTGGTATTCCTAAAGCCGGTTGGTGGGGATTTGCAGCTTTGGGCGTAGGTCCTGACAAAGAATACAAAGGCAAAGAATTGTCTCAAGACGCTGTTATTTGGATCCAAGCTTACGACATGTAATCAACTCGATCTCATTAACACGTTTTGCTAAAATAACTTAATGCGGACTTCAAAATCCAAATAGTTATTACAAAGGAGAAGATAAGGAAGCTTTTGCCAACCTTACTTCTCCTTTATTTTTGAAGTTCGTGAACCTCAC
>CAYJHY010000195.1:0-3969 GCA_964369875.1 uncultured Mailhella sp. | reverse complement strand
TTCTGTTCTTAGCTATACAGGACAATTTTCATACAGAAGAAAAAGCAAAATTTAAACTAGAACTCAACAGGCTAAGCGAAAAATTTCATGCTAATTTAAAAAAAACAATTGTGAATACTCAAGATGGATATTTTCTTCTTTTTGACTTTCTCATTTCTAAAAATTTAAAAAATCCACAAAAACTACAATTTAAGGACATCTTTTTGCTGATTGAAGAAAACAATAGTAGTAACCCTATCATCACAAATGAGATCAAAGTTTATTTTGAAGATGACTACTTTCACTTAACAATACTTGCAACAAATAAAACTTCATGCACCAAAACAAGCACAGTAAGAAACTACTATACTAATTATAGCAAAAATAATCACACTTTTTCGGATATACAGTGACAATATGTAATTTGATGTAATCATTGTACTTCATATAAACTTCACAACGTTTTTGTGAAGTTTTTTTTGTTTCATAAAGCCTTTGTGAATAAAATAAGAAGCTTTGTTTCATTTATTATACTATGCTTTCACAAAATCAAATTTATGGAGGCCAATCATGACAACAAAGCATGAAACATTAAACGCTTTACAGAGAATTTTACCACCGATTATTGCACGCAAAGATATCGATCGATACTTAGGCGGTCTTATCAGTCGTTCGTATCTTGCAAATCTCGACTCAAAAGGCAAAGGGCCAAAGAGTATAAAAACGAATAGGCGAGTTGCCTATTTGCGTGAAGATTTGATAGCATGGCTTGATACTTGGCTAAAGGATTAATTCATGGCTGTTCTCGAAATTGAAGAAAACAGCAACCAAATGGATCGAGGAAAAAACAACCATGACGACTGGATCCCAAAAGCTCAACCGACCAATCGACTTGTCCTTGACGAAAAGGCGTTGAGTGGTCTGGCAGGAGAGTTTGTATACGAGGCGACACGGCATAGTGAAGCCTCACTCACCGCAGTTCTTATGACTTTCTTATCAAGGTTTGGATGTGAAGTTTATAATCCTACAACACAAGCCCCATTTTTACAAATTGGGGAGTCTAGGCACTATCCTCGTTTATTTGTTGCTATTTGCGGACAAACGGCAAAGGCTCGTAAAGGAACAAGCGCAAAGCCTGTTGAAAGGCTTTTTACCTTTCAAAATAAATCTTACAAAAAAATACAAACTTCTCCCGGGCCACTTTCTTCGGGTGAGGGTTTGATTTATGCCGTGCGGGATCCTGCATTTATGTATGATGAAAATAGTAGTGCCGAAAAAATAACCGACTCGGGTTCTCCCGACAAAAGGCTTTTTGTCCTCGATGAAGAATTAGCCGCCGCCCTTAAAGTTACAAAAAGAGAAGGCAATACTCTTTCAACTGTCATTCGTGGACTTTGGGACAACGGCTGTGCTTCACCGATAACAAAAGGCAACAGAATAAGCACGACCAATGCTCATGTCTGTATCGTAGCGCATATCACAAAAGATGAACTTGCATCCAGTTTACAAAATGTAGAGCTTTTAAATGGCTTTGGCAACCGTTTTCTTTGGGCGCTTGTCCACAGAAGTAAACTTGTGCCCCTTCCTCAAGCTATCCCCGAAGACAGATTTAACTACCTTCAACAAAAAGTGCTTGATTGTATTAATTATTCCAAAACGAAAAAAGAATTTGTATTTTCAAACGAGACAAAAGAAATATGGTGTGAATTATATCCATATCTTAGCAGAGATAAGGCAGGTCTTATCGGCGCTGTAACAGACAGGGCTGAAGCTCAAACCGCTCGATTGGCACTTATCTATGCTTTGCTTGATAAAGAAAGCCGAATTGAGCCCAAACACCTCTATTCAGCTTTGGCGGTATGGAATTATTGTGAAGAATCCGCAAAGCGTATTTTCAGTGGACGCGGTGAACATCAGCTTGATGACAAGCTTCTTCATTTTCTCACGAACAACACACTTACCCTTACTGAAATAAGTAGTTTGTTAAAAAGAAATGTCGCTTCAACAGAAATACAAAACGCACTTGAAAGATTAATTAATGCCGGCTATGTGACCTATTCCACCCATGCAACCAAGGGAAGACCTAAAACTGTCTTCTCCCTGAAAACGCTTTAAACTGGTTTACGAAAAAACGAATTAAGTTTAGAATCTTTTTTCGTTTAATTCGTAAATTCGTAAACATGTTTTCCGTTCGCTTCTCTCAGTAAACTCATGCTCCTATTTTCGTGAGCCAGTTTACCCTTTGTGGGCACAACGGGACTGGTGAGGGCGTACCCTTCAAACCCCTTAAAATCAAAAAAGACAAAAATACAAAAAAATGAAAAACACGAAAAATACGAAAAATAATAAACGAAATTACTTTATCAAAATTCGAGTTTCAGCAGATGAAAAAGAAAGCCTCGAAAAGAAAGCAGAAGAATGTGGCCTGAGCCTTTCAGATTTTTTGAGAGAAAATACTCTCAATTATCGCCTACGGAATAACTCCACACAAAAAGCAATTCTTGTAAACTTGGCCAGACTGTCTTCAAATGTCAACCAGATAGCACACCATGTAAATATCTACAAAAACAACGTGAACAAGTTGGCGCTTCTTCAGTGTCTTGTGAATATTGAAAATGAGCTCAAAAGGAGTTTGGAATGCTTATGAAGGTTTTTGCGCACGGCCAAGGTCGTGGAGAGCTTGCAACAGACTACCTTACGAATGAAAGCTATGCGAATAGAGACACACGCCCCCCCGTGCTTCTGCGTGGTAATTTGGAGCTCACCAAAAAGCTTATTAATGCCTTAGATACGAAATGGAAATACACATCCGGTGTTCTCTCGTGGCACCCCGATGATAAGGTTAGCCCTGAAAAGGAAATCGAGCTTATGGACGATTTTGAAAAAATGGCTTTCGCAGGGCTTGAGCACAATCAATATAATATCCTTTGGGTGCGCCATACACATGCAGATCACCACGAAATGCATTTTGTCATCCCACGAGTGGAGCTTGCAAGCGGTAAAGCCATGAACCCTTGCCCCCCAAATTGGCAAAAGGATTTCAATCCGCTTTGTGAGTATTATAATATCAAAGAAAACTGGGTAAGCCCGTTTGACAGCAAAAATCAAAGGATTTGCACCCCGAGCACGGCAGATATTAAATATAATCGCCTAAAAAGATGGGGTGTTGAAATAGTAAAGGATGAAAGAGATGAAATCCGTGAAATACTGATCGACCACACGATAAAAAGGATTGAAAACGGCCTCATTGAAAATCGTGATGACATTCTTACAGGATTTCAAGAACTTGGTTTTTCAATCAGCCGTAAAGGTAAAACTTATATTTCCATTTACGACAAAGAAAGCGATAAAAAAATACGCTTCAAAGGAGGAATTTTTCATGAGGATTGGCGATTTGAAACAGACAGCCCAAAAGAAACTACAAACCGAACAAGAAGAGCTACAGAAAGCCGTTCAGGAAAACTTGCAAAACTTCAAAGAAAGCTTACAAGAATCCATAAAAAACGTAGAAATTACAATCGAGAACGATATCACCAACCTGAGAGAGCGGACAAAGATATTATCTCTGACAACAACAAAAATTTACATCATCAACGTCTTCTTTTGCCTAATAATTCTCGCAAGCATCGCTATAGCTTCATGGGGATTGATTTCAATTATAACGAACAAAGTCAAAGCGTTAAACACAGAAATAGAAACACTTACGAGCGAAAAAGAAAGCCTTCAACAAACTCTGGCAACTATGACCACGTTTGGGCTACATCTTCACGAGGATAAGCAAGGAAAATTCATAGTTCTTCCCCCAAACCTGCAAGGAGAACTCGGATGGAAAACAGGAAACCAGAACTCAATCAAACTTATAGAGGCGAAATAAATGAGCGAAATAGAGAGCTATCTGCAACAGGCAATGAAAAAAATAACACCGCAAAAACAACATATTATAAAAAAGCCTTCTCGTACTATAAGAGATTTGCAAAGAAAAATCATAGC
>CAYJHY010000194.1:0-3972 GCA_964369875.1 uncultured Mailhella sp. | reverse complement strand
GGAGGGGGAAAACTCCCTTTTGTACACAAAAGGGGTTTTCCCCCTCCCAAGAACAGTCAAATTACATTCATATATTTTTCTTATAAATTTTATTTACAAACAGTTGAAAAAAAGATATATTTTCTTGAATTAATTAAATATTCAAACCAATTTATTTTGGCTTTGCTATAATAAGGAAAAAAAAGATGCTACAGCTTTCAGAATTGCGCTCGTTCTGTACGGAACTTTCCGAACAATTCCAATCACTTTGGAGGCGTCTTTGACCTTGACGGCAAGGAAAAAAGATTTGCACAAATTGAAGAAAGCATTTCATCACCCGACGCTTGGAACGATCAAGCAAAAATGACTGCTCTTTTAAAAGAAAAAAGTCAGCTCGATCAAGAAATTACAAAATACAAAGCCCTTCTGACCGCCCACGCAGATATGGAAGAGTGGCTTGTGTTTGCAGGCGAAGGTGAAGAAGAAGCACTTATTTCTTTAAACTCACAGGCAACATTTCTACATAAAATGTTAGCAGACACCGAACTGGAAATTTTATTGGCCGATGAAGCGGATCGAATGGACGCCATCTTGGATATACATCCGGGAGCCGGCGGAACCGAAGCGCAAGACTGGGCATCCATGCTTGAGCGTATGTATATGCGTTTTGCCGACCAAAAAAAATATAAGGTTGAAATTTTAGACTATTTGGCAGGAGAAGAGGCGGGCACCAAAAGTATAACCATGCGTATTATCGGACACAATGCCTATGGTTTTTTAAGAGGGGAAAAGGGCATTCATCGCCTTATTCGCATATCTCCTTTTGACAGCTCGGGAAGACGCCACACTTCTTTTGCTTCTGTTGACGTCATTCCCGATGCAGGTGATGATATTAATATTGTTATACGTGAAGAAGATTTGCGTATCGATTTTTATCGCGCCTCCGGAGCCGGCGGACAGCACGTCAATAAAACAGAATCTGCAGTGCGTATCACTCACATTCCCACAGGAATTGTTGCGCAGTGCCAAAACGAAAAATCTCAGCATAGCAATAAAGACAGCGCCATGCGCATTTTGAAAGCACGTCTTTATGAACATGAAAGAAGCAAGCGTGATGCTTTGCGCCAAGCAGACTATCAAGGCAAAGATGCTATTGCCTTTGGCAGTCAAATCAGAACGTATACCATGCAACCTTATCGCCTTGTAAAAGATCACCGAACACAAACAGAAGTAGGGGATGTGGAAGCGGTCATGGATGGTGAAATTGATGATTTTGTACGTGATTTCTTGCTGTATTCTCATGAGAAAAAGCAGCAGCGATAAGCGCCTCACAGATCATATTGGTGAAAACTCTTTAATAAAAGCGGTTATAATGATAAAGGAGCCTGTTTATATGATAAAAATTTCCAAGCTTTTTTGTTTTTTTCATAGAAAACGTTCTCCATCGGCGGTAGTATGAGTAAAAGCATTCCATTAGATTTATACCAATTTTTACAAACTATAAGTGAGGATAGATGCCTATCCCAAACAGAGCTTTTAGAGCAGATTGATTATTTAGTGCATCACCCACAAAACTGTGTGAAGTGGCATGTGTTTTTAAAAGATAATGCTGCCAAAGAAAAGTCTTGCCCTGAAGAAGCCAAAGAACTTCTTGAATGGCTTAAGCTTGGCATGAAAAAAGGCTGGTTACAGTATATTGATACAGACCACGCTCGTCCCATGCTTAATCTTCCCATATTTTCAAGCTATAAAGATCAAGATTCCTTTTGGCGTTGCTATGAAGATGCATGCCTGAAGAAGCTTGGTCGTCTTTCCATTGTCTTGTTTGATCTTGGTAGCGCTGAAAATAAAGATTGCATTTTTCAAGAACTCTTGGAGCAACTATTACATTCAATCAGAAAACAAGACTTTTTTGGAGAAATGCCCGAAAATAAAGTCGCCCTTGTACTGCCGGGAACCGGTAGCTTTAGAGCTACGGCATTGGTTGAACGTATTTTAGGCACTCTCGCAAAAAATTTACCACAGTTCTATGTAAAAGCCGGACTTGCTGAAATGGAAGACGGTGAAGGCGCAAACACCTTGTATGCCAATGCCCAAAAAGCATTATTACAAGAAAAAGATGCCATTCTTAGGGTGCAGGTTTATCATCCCGAGAAAAAGGAATGTGAATCTTTGGTGCATGCGGATGAAAAACGATTTTTATTTTTTGGACAATAAGAAATATTTGGATAGAGGTATATATGAATAGTATCAGTTTGGCAGTTATGAGTGGTAAAGGAGGCGTGGGTAAAAGCAATATTACCCTCAATTTAGCCTACGTTTTAGCTCAAAAAGGCTACCCTCTTCTTGTTATGGACTGTGACCTCGGTCTTGCAAACCTAGACGTTCTTTTAGGCATAACTCCTGACGAAAATCTACAAGATGTTCTTTTACGCGGAGCCGATGTAAATGAAGCTATAGTTTCTTTCAGTAAGCCAAAAAGTAAGTCCTTTGATGTCTTACCCGCTGCTTCAGGCGTTCCGGAGCTTACTGACATGAACTCCGACATGCGCGACCTTTTAATCAAGCGCCTTGAGCCCAGTTTGAAAAAATATCAATTCGTGCTTATGGATTTAGGTGCAGGCATACACGGAACCGTACAGTCATTTGCCGCTATGGCAGGTGTTCGCCTTGTGGTTCTTACCCCTGAGCGCACCGCCCTGACTGACGCCTATGCCCTTATTAAAGTACTGAAGCATGAACTTGGCATTGAAGATTTTCTTGTGGTTGTCAACGATGTAAACTCAAAAAAAGAAGAAGAAGCTACCTTTATGCGCCTAGAAATGGCATGTAAAAAGTTTTTAAATATCAATCCGGTTCTTCTTGGCGGTATTCGCCATGACCCCAAGATGCATGACGCTGTTATCAAACAAACACCTATAACCGAAATCTTTCCTGACAGCCCGGCTTCAAAAGATATTGAGGTTTTGGCAGACAGATTGATTAAAATTTACAACGGCATGCAAAATTCCCTTCAGGGCCAAACAGTATTAAGAACCCTTTCATAAGATTTTTTTCCTCTTTTCTGAGTCAAAAAAAGATTTATAAAGGTTTTTTATAAGAATTAGGGGTATTTTGTTGACATTGTTAGCAAAATATGCAAAATAAATTCTCTTACAGATTTTGATGTCAAAACGCTCGATGTGTAAGGAATTGTTCCACTTTCAACGTTTTGTTTTTTTAGGAGGAAATGTTCATGAATAAAAGCGAACTTATTAAAAGTTTATCTGAACAAGCCAATATTTCAGCAGAAGAAGCTACTCTTGTGGTCAACACTTTTGTAGACAGCATGAAAAATGCACTTTTAGAAGGTGATCACGTGGAAATCCGCGGATTTGGAAGTTTTAAAGTAAAAGATTACGGTTCATACGCAGGCCGCAATCCACGTACCGGCGAAAAAGTTGAAGTGGAATCCAAGCGCCTTCCTTTCTTCCGCGCAGGTAAGGAATTAAAAGAATATTTAAACAACTAAGGCTCTGTATACTTCCCCGATCGGAAAAACATCAGAGACTTTATGAGCATGAGAATTTTCTCAAAAAAAGACCTTCGCTTTTTGGCGAAGGTCTTTTTTTATGGCGAGATAAGGTTCTTTTCCTTTACTACAGCATTTTGAATAAACATTCGGTTTTTCGTTCTACGTAATCAAAGATTCAGACTACAGACAAAGAAGAGAACCATTGCCTTCCTTGAAGCATGCCCGTGTTGTCATTCTGAGGAGGGATGGAACATCACGACGTGAGAATCCATATCACCGTTAACTCAACTCAAAGGAAGGGTGGAACATCCTGACGCAAGTAAAAATTTGTTACGGTAGGTTGTTCCAACCTCCCTAATTATGAGATACCCAAGTATACAAAAAAAGCCCGTACAACACACGTACGGGCTTTTTTATACAATCTACAAGTCTTGCTTAGCTTTTGTTGCTATGCAAAGTCTTTATCAATTCTAAAGAAA
>CAYJHY010000193.1:0-3982 GCA_964369875.1 uncultured Mailhella sp. | reverse complement strand
AACAGAGATACTGCTTTCGGCTTTCAAACTGTCATAGCCCACAAATTGCGAACAGATTTTTTCACCCAAAACCGCCTTGAAGCGTGAGGCCAAATCTTTTTCGCCTGAACCTTTCCAAGCCGCTCGCGCGCGCTCCCTTTGTGCGGTCATGTGGGCAAGATAGCCTTCTTCGTCCACAGAAAAATCACGTTTTCTGGCGATATCGTTTACAATATCCAAGGGGAAGCCGTAGGTGTCGTATAATTTGAAAGCAACTTGACCGTCGATAATTCTGTCTTCGATTTTTTTGACAGTTTTTTCAATTTTTTGCATTTCGTCTTCAAGAAGGATAAGACCTTTTTCCAAGGTTTGGCGAAAACGTTCTTCTTCTTCACGAACCGCACGGATAATAAAATCTTTTTTGGCTTGGATTTCGGGATAGGCTTCTTGCATAAGCTCGATTACTTTTCCGACGGTGCGGAACATAAAAGCTTCTTTGAGGCCGATAAGTGTACCGAAACGCAAGGCACGGCGTACCAAACGACGAAGCACATAGCCACGGCCTTCGTTGGAAGGCATAATGCCTTCGGCAATCAAGAAGGTCGCCGCACGGCTGTGGTCGGCAATAACGCGAAGGGCAGTGTCCACATCGTTGGTGTCGGGCATGCTTTCGCTGTATTCGACGCCTGCGTCTTGGGCGGTGAACTGGATAATATCTTGGAATAAATCATTATCAAAGTTGGAACGCTTGCCTTGGCAAACCGCACTGACACGTTCAAGTCCCATGCCTGTATCGATGCAAGGAGTTTCAAGAGGAACTTGTGTACCGTCTTCTTGTTGGTTGAACTGCATGAAAACCAAGTTCCAGATTTCCAAGTAACGGTCACAATCGCATTGACCGATGCCACAGTTTTCACCACAAGACATGTCTGCGCCTTGATCCACAAAAATTTCGGAACAAGGACCGCAAGGGCCTGTATCACCCATGCTCCAGAAGTTGTCTTTACCTGCGATGCGTAAAATACGCTCGGGACGCACCCCAATGTTATCGCGCCAAAGATTGAACGCTTCATCATCGTCAATATAAACAGTTACATAAAGCTTTTCAATGTCGAGGCTTAATTCTTTGGTAACGAAGCCCCACGCAAATTCCATGGCTTCTTTTTTGAAGTAGTCACCAAAAGAAAAGTTTCCGAGCATTTCAAAAAATGTGTGGTGGCGTGCGGTACGGCCTACGTTTTCAAGGTCGTTATGTTTACCGCTGACACGCAAAGATTTTTGCACGGTGGTCACACGTTTGGTTCCAAGATCGTCTTGACCCAAAAACACTTGCTTAAACGGCACCATGCCTGAGTTTACAAAAAGGAGACTGGGATCGTTACGAGGAACAAGAGAGGCGGACGCAATAATTTTGTGTTGATGTTTCTCAAAATATTGCAAGAACTTGTGGCGAATTTCTTTGGCTGTTAGCATAGTCATATCCTGTTGTAGAGCGTTTGTGGTGAGCAAAAGGGGAAAAGACTGACATTATTTAGACAGCCTTTTCCCTTACCTGACTTATTCTTCACTCAATTCATCAAAATCATCTTCTGATTCGGATACAGGTTCACCCGCAAGAAGTGCACCGCCATCCATTCCTAAATGCTCAATAACCTTATTTTCGATTTCAAGGCGCAATGCCTCGTTTTCATCTAATAAATTACGTACGTTGTCACGGCCTTGTCCAAGCTTTTCGGAACCGTAAGCAAACCAGGCGCCGCTTTTATCCACAATGCCTGCGGTTACCGCAAGGTCAATCAATTCACCTGAGCGTGAAACCCCTGTGCCCCAAATAATATCAAATTTTGCTTCTCTGAAAGGAGGCGCCATTTTATTTTTTACAACCTTAACTTTAGTCAACGAACCATAGGATTCTTCCTTGTCTTTCAAGGTTTGAATACGGCGAATATCCATACGGATGGAGCTGTAGAATTTCAAGGCGTTACCACCTGTGGTGGTTTCGGGACTACCATAACCCATCATGCCGATTTTCATACGGATTTGGTTGATAAATACAACACAAGTGCGTGATTTATGGATAGTACCTGTCAATTTACGCAAAGCATGTGACATAAGACGAGCATGTCCGCCCACTTGGGTTTCGCCCATATTGCCTTCAAGTTCTGCCTGAGGAATAAGCGCAGCAACAGAGTCGATAACCACAAGGTCAACCGCGCCTGAACGGACGAGCATATCAGCAATATCAAGGGCTTGTTCACCGTGGTCGGGCTGAGAAATAAGAAGCTCATCCACCTTTACGCCAAGTCTTGCGGCGTAGGAGGTGTCAAGGGCGTGTTCGGCATCGATAAACGCCGCAGTTCCGCCTGCTTTTTGGCACTCTGCAATGATATGCAAGGCAATGGTGGTTTTACCTGAGGATTCAGGGCCATATATTTCAGTCACACGGCCACGAGGCACACCGCCAATCCCAAGAGCCAAGTCAAGGCCGATGGAACCTGTGGGGATTACTGGAACATTCGCGTGAGCGGTGTCGGAAAGTTTCATAACCGCGCCTTGTCCGTACTTACGTTCAATGGTGGAAAGGGCTGTTTTTAATGCTTCTAATCTGGCTGCTTCAGGGGAAGCGGAGGGCTTTTTTGCCATTATTGTATTCCTTATAAGATTGTATGGTATGATAAAATGATAATATAGCCTCGCTTGTCCCCATTGTCAAATATTTGCTTTTCATAAGAGCTTTTTTAGGGTGGCTAATTATTTGGGGGAGGGAAAACCTCTTTTTTGAAAAAAAGAGGTTTTCCCTCCCCCAAGCCCCACCCCTTTTCCTCAAAAAACTTTAATAAGGGGACATTAAATTTAAAAAGTATGATTTAGTCATTAAATCATACTTTTAGTTTTTTTAGCATATTTGAAAAATCTCACTCAAGAAGTTTTCCGAGAGAATTGGAGTGAGGTTTTAGTGTCACTATTGAAGTCTTTTATTTTTTACAATAAAGTCATCAAGAGCTTTTTTTCCATCTTCGTTGAGTTTTACCTTTTTCTGTAATTCTTTGGCAGTTGTTGTTTGCATATAGAAAGCGTATCCATCTATGAGTTTTAAGACTAAAAACTCCTCATCAGCCATGCCGTCATAAAAGTCATTGGAAAAAAGAATTTGTTCGCCCGCTTTTAGTTTAAATTCATTGTGAAAGTCACCAACCAAAGTAACATCATTGCTGATTGTAACAGGTTTTGAGAATTTTTCATTGTTTTCATTGTTTATTTTTTCGGCTCTAAATTGAATATCTATCCATGTATCAATATAAGGAGTAATTGGTGATGTTTCAATAAAATCTACACAGATATAACGAGCAGCGTATGAGTCACCGGCAGAACCCATAAGGAAACTGCCATTGTGTGAAGTTGTCATATTGACAGCTAAAATTTCTTTCCAAGCACTGCAATCCTCATTGCCGCTATAGAGGGTATTTCCGACAATACCCCCCAAGACGGACATAGGCATATCACCGGGAAATTCATGTTCTTCCGGAATATCTTTATAAGCTAAATGAGCTACAGGGTAGTTTGTGCCGGGGCCAGTGCGAACTCTAACACTATTTCCTGTGATCGTGAAGAATTTATAGGAATTATTAGCGTTGTTTATAATTTCAATGACCTTGTCAAACATACCACGATTGTGTAAGTTTTCAAGGTAGCCTTTGTGGCTATTATGGTAGCTGCCGTCTTCATTTTGGAGTAATTGATTTGACATGTCCTTTGCATAACTTGTTGATGCAGTAAAATTTGTTCCAAAAATTGCGATAAAGCACGTTGCGATTGTCGGTAATAAGAATTTTTTCATGAACCCTCCGAGAGAAGCATTTAGAGTGTTTTTAAAATATTTTATACATAAGATTAAACAGGTTTCCATGAAAAGTAAATGTGCATAATTACACATTTGTATACCTATTAAAGAGCTCTGCATAATCACAAACGTAGTCATAAATTCTGTAATTTTTTTTAAATT
>CAYJHY010000192.1:0-4026 GCA_964369875.1 uncultured Mailhella sp. | reverse complement strand
GAAGCTTTAATTGAAGACAGCCGTAAACTTCAAAATGAATTACAGGCAAAAAAAATGGAATATCGCGCTTTAAAAAATAATTCTCAAGTAAAACCTGAATATATACGAGCGTTAACTGAGCGTATTGTGGAAGTTGAATATAGTATTGAGAAAATGAACAAGGCATTTATTGAACAATCCAAAAAAGATTTTAACCTGACATTTTCTTTTTCAGGCAACTCTAAGGACCACAATTGTCCTATGATGAAAAATAAACACGGTGCTTACACCGAAATGCATAACCCACAACATATGGGAATGGAAAACTGTGGGCATATGGGCATTATGAATCAAAATGGACACATGAATCAAAATGGGCACATGGGGCATAAATCGCCTTGTATGAACGGAAGCAAAAACAATTTACCTCCTAATCATCCACCTGTACCACACATGGGACATGGCGGACAACACGGAAATCAAATGGGTCACGGTCAACCACAAACAGGGCATGGTCAACACAATAATATGCATACACAACCAAATGGCACACAAGCCCCTCATGGTGCTCAAATTCAACCCCCTATGGATACAGAAGCAAAATCCATGTAATTAGCTTTTTCTCCCTTTTACGTTATTTAAATCATAAAAAAAGCCTTACTTTTAAATGTAAAAGTAAGGCTTTTTTGTATCTATTGCATTGATAGTTTGCTTTTTCAGGAAGGGGGAGTTTGAGGGGGAAACCTTCCAGCTAATATTGTGCAAAGCGAAATTTAGCGTCATTTCATTGTTGACATCAAAAATAGGGGTTCCCCCTCAATAAATCCTAAAAAATATAAAACACTACGCTTTCTTTTTAGGTTGGTATGTGCAAAGGGGTTCTTGGCCCATGGCGTTTTCGTCCATGGAATGTGCACGGGCACGGCAACCACCACACACATGGTGGTATTCACAGACCTTACATTTACCTTCATAATCGTCTTGATTTCTGAATTTTTTGAACCATGGGGTAGTTCTCCAAAGTTCAGGGAAGGGCGTATCTTTAACGTTTCCGCAATCAAGTGTTAGGTATCCGCAGGGCTGAACTTGACCAACGTGGCTGATGAAACAGAATCCCGTGCCACCCAAACAGCCTCTGGTCATTGCGTCCATACCAAAGTTTTCGACGTTGACACTAATGCCTTCTTCTTTGGCTCTTTGTCGCATAATGCGATAATAGTGGGGAGCACAGGTGGCCTTTAGATGCATAGAAGTAGTTTTTCTAAAATCATAAAGCCAATGTAATACTTCTTCGTATTCTTCGGCAGTAATCACTTCTTCAGAAATTTCAGAACCACGCCCCATGGGGACAAGAAGGAAAATATGCCATGCGGCGGCACCAATCTTTTCACAAAGCTCAAAAATTTGTTTAAAACTATGTAAATTTGATTTGGTAACCGTAGTATTAATTTGGAATTCAACGCCTTCTTTTTTGAGAAGCTCGATGCCACGTATAGAGGCATCAAAGGCACCCGGCACACCACGAAAGTTGTCATGACTTTCTGCATCGGCGGCATCAAGCGAGATGGAACAACGTTGGAACCCGGCTTCTTTAATCTTTGTAGCAGACTCTTCATCAATCAAAGTTCCGTTGGGTGACATCACACAGCGCAAGCCTTTGTCACGAGCGTAAGCGGCAAGTTCATACACATCTTTACGCCACATTGGCTCACCGCCTGTGAAAATAATGATGGGTTCCCCCACAGACGGGAATGTGTCGATAAGCGCTTTTGCTTCCTCGGTGGAAAGCTCGCCTTCATAAGGTTCGGTATGCGCTTCTGCTCTACAGTGCTTACAGGCCAGATTACAGGAACGAGTGACTTCCCAAGCTATCAAGCGACATTTGGGAGAACCATCTTCCAAAAAGCGTTTGCTATGTGGATGCTCGCCTCCTTGTAAGGAATGTGGATGCCCTTTTGCCATGCCGTGTGGATGGCCATGAGGTTGAGCGTTATTTTGTGTATTGTGTCCTTCAAAAATATCAGGTGCAAGCTCTGCACAATATGAAGGTTGATTTGGTGTAGACATGGATTTTCCTTATTGAGAATTATTCTTAGTAAAGTAGGTATACTACTTAACCAAACCTTTTGCAAGAAGTTCTTGTGTGAAGTACGAAATTATAAGCTTTGCACCTGAACGTTTCATACCGATAAGGGATTCCATTATAATAGCTTCTTCATTAACCCAGCCGTTTTGGGCGGCTGCTCTAATCATGGAATATTCACCGCTCACTTGGTAGGCCACCAAGGGGACAGGAAAATTATCATGCATACGTCTGATAATGTCTTGATAGGCACCTGCAGGTTTGATGATAAAAAGGTCTGCGCCTTCTTCAATGTCCGCTGCCATTTCTCTAAGTGCTTCGTCACTGTTTGCAATATCCATTTGATAGGTTCTGCGATCGCCAAACTGTGGGGTAGACTCGGCTGCTTCACGAAAAGGTCCGTAATAGGCTGACGCGTATTTTACTGCATAGGACATAATGGGAAGTTGCTCAAAGCCTGCTTTGTCAAGAGCTTTGCGCATGGCTAAAATTCTACCGTCCATCATATCGGAAGGTGCAACGATATCTGCACCTGCTTTAGCGTGGGAAACCGCAATTTTTGCCAACAATTCCAAGGTTGCGTCATTACGTACAAAACCTGATGTATCGCCGTCTTGGAGAAGCCCACAGTGACCATGAGAAGTGAATTCGCAAAGGCAAACATCGGTTATAATCAAAAGTTGCGGAAAGTTCGCTGTTAGCATACGCACAGCTTCTTGCACAATACCTTTATCATTATACGCTTCAGAACCAACAGGATCTTTTTGAGCAGGAATACCGAATAAAAGCACAGACTTCAAACCATCCGCTACGGCTATTTCCACTTCTTTTTTAAGTTCTTTTAAAGAAAGTTGGAATTGGCCGGGCATGGAAGATATAGGGCTACGAAAATTTTCATCTTCGCTTTCCACAACAAAATAAGGCATTATAAGATCGGCGGCTTGCAAATTGTTTTCTTTCACAATTTCACGCATAATCACACTTGAACGTAAACGGCGTCCTCTAAAAAATTCCATTATATACTCCCTTAACAGTATTTTTTTTGAATTCTTTTTGAATTTTTTTTGGGGGAAAATTTTTTGTAAAAAATCTTCCCCCAAGCCCCCTTTATAAAACTTTAATTGGGTAAAACTTGCGTATACTTCGAAATTGGTTTAAATTATTTTGAGTATATCGTTGTTTTTCATTTTTATGTTATTAGAAATAAAAATGACTATTATGTTTTATTAAAAGTGTGTAAGGCTTTTGTTCTCCAAAAAATTTTAGAAAGTATTTCACGATACCTATACTATTGTCAAGATTTGCTTGGGTTAGCTTAATCTAGAGTAGACATTTAATCACTTCTGCCTTGACAACTCTGCAACAACATACCTTAATAGTTGCTTAAAGTTTTATAAGAACCATTTTCTATGGAGGGAGTTGTTTCACTCTTATCAGGTGAAGTTTGACTTGGTTCATCAGTAAGGATTTGGCTTTTACTCATTTTCTGTTCGTTATTACTGTTGGACTGCATTTGAAAAGATGTACCCGTAGAAAGGGATGATCCATCAGGACCTGTCCAATTAAAATAAAAACCACTTCCCACGGAGGTTGACGAATTATTGGTATGATTTGTGGTGTATGCATTATCTTGAGAATGAGAGTAATGATAATTCTCCTGATCAGAGTAGGGGAGTTCATGGGAGTACGTAGGTTCGGAATGAATTATTTTGTCTTCAGGGTTTTGTGCAAAGCAAAGGCTCGGTAAAAGAAAACTAGCCAGAATAAAAAGATTAATCTGCTTTTTTGAAAAAAAATAAGAACTCATAAAACTACCTCACACTTCAAAATTTTATCTGTAAAAGAGATAAGGTCGTTTTTGTATTTGTCTATGCTCTGTGTTACGTACAATGTGTTAAAGACCATAAAACAGAGAGCTGTTTCTGATTAAAGTTTTTTGTGGAGATGGGGAGGGTTTGGGAGGG
>CAYJHY010000191.1:0-4072 GCA_964369875.1 uncultured Mailhella sp. | reverse complement strand
TCTCTATTTCCACCCCGTTTTCACAATAAGGGCATCTGTTGGCCTTACCATAGGTCGCCACAAACTCACCGTTACAGTTATCACACTGCACAGGCACGAAGCGATCAAAATTTGTATCGTCGTCCAAATAATACACTTTGGACGGCTCCCCTTTAATGGTTACCCCAGGTAAATATCCGCGTTTAAGCAGAAATCTAATATGCTTTTCGGCTTTCTCCCTTGTTTCATGCAAGATTTTTGCTATTTCCTCGATGGAGGTTCCGTCAACCTTTCTGGTGGAAACAATAACAGACAAGTACTTAGCGATAAGGGGTCTTGTGTATTTTGCCATAAAGGATCGGTACACGCTTCTAAAATATAAAAATAAGAGTACACCCAAAGGAACTGTGCTGAAAATCGTCCCTCCAATTATATTGAAAATAGGAAGTCCGGGGTGGAATATCATAAGAAACGAAGCCACAAATGAAAAACCCAATGTCATTAACATAAAGGGCAAACCACACCCAAACCTTAAATTTTCCTTTAAGCTTTCTTTTTCGGCATTGGTGTATTTTGTACCTTCGGTTACAATAAGTTTATGACTGATACCCTGCGCTTGATTTTTTGCTCCACAATATTCACAAGCAAAGGTCGCCCCTTTTAGCACTGTAGTAGTGCCACCGCATGAACATTTTACGTTGGTAAAACTGGTTCTTGCCCCTTGGTCGACATTTGCCGAATCAAGATATACCACTTTCCCTTGAGGAAAATCAATATAGATACGATTTACATATTGAAAATGAATTATATCTTGAACAAGATTAATAACTTTTTCTTCACTTGTTCTCATTTCTTCGGCAAGTTGTTTCAAACTTACCCCTTTCGGGCTTTGGTATTTTTCCAAAAGCTTGGAAATTTTTCGCACACGCCATTGAAAGGATTGACGAACAAACACAAAATAAAGCGGAATGAGACCAAACAAAAACCAGACATATCCTATTATGGTATTAAGCGCAAAAACACCCTCTTCCCCAATATTTAGCCAGATAGTAGGAATTCCAAAGAATAGCATGACACCCGAAAAAAGATACGCCACCAAAATGTATATATTCATAAATTCTCACTTAGTTAAATAATTATTATGGTATGTTACTTTAGATTTGAGTTTTTGGGGGAAATTTTTTTCTACCACATTTAGGTCTAAGAATTCTTTTTTTCTATTTCCACCCCATTTTCGCAATAAGGGCATCGGTTGGCTTTACCATAGGTTGCTACAAATTCACCGTTACAGTTATCACACTGTACAGGCACGAAGCGATCGAAATTGGTGTCATCATCCAAATAGTGTACTTTTGGAGGTTCTCCTTTTATGGTTACCCCCGGTAAATAGCCACGCTTTATGAGAAATTTAATGTCTTTTTCGGCTTTTGTATTTTCTTCGTGTAAGATTTTTGCGATTTCACCGATAGTCGTTCCCTCCGGTTTTCTGGTAGCGATCACCGCCGACAAGTATTTAGCAATAAGCGGTCTTGCGTATTTTATATTAAACTTTTCATAGATAAATTGTACACAAGCATATGATATGGCGGCAAGTGACACGCCAAGGAGTAATGCGAATCCCCAGCCCATTAAACTTGCACCTACACCGCTATCATCTTCTGTCAATAACATCACGGCAAACTTTATCACCCCATACCAAATAAGCACAATAAGAGCTATAAAGAAAGGGGCACAACCAATCATATAATTTTCGTCTATAGTTTTGCCATACTCTGTTTCTATGTTCTTTTCGTTTACTATAAGGCTTTCTGCTTTACCGGAGGCAATGTTTTCTTGACCGCAATACTCGCATTGAAATTGGCTTCCTTTGACAGCAGTGTTCGTGGCACCGCAAGCTTCACATTTCAGGTTGACAAAACTAACACCTTGCTTTCCGTCGACATCCGCAGATTCAATATAAATTACTTTTTGTTGTATAAAGTCAATATAAATACGATGTACAAATTTATAGTGAATCGCATTTTGTATTAGATTTACAGCTTTTTCTTGAGTAAGTCCAAGTTCATTGGCAAAAGTTTCAATTTTCTCACCCTGCACACTTTGGTATTTGTTCAGCAAGTCGGAAATCTTTTCCATTTGCTTTATAGAGGCGGACATGCGCCAACCACAATATAATGGCAAAAGGCCAACTAATGTAAGAATCATAGCATTAAAGGTTGCAGGAGAGAAAAGACCCTCTTCCCCAATTAGGCTCACCGTCGCGTACCCAAAGAATAAAAGCCATATTATACCAACAAGATAACAATAAATAATTCTGGACATAGCCTTTTTCCTTATATTTTAGCGTGAAGGAAAGTTAAAAACAACATTTTATCCATCCAAAGCAAATATTATCCACACAATCTTCTTTACAAGCACTGCAAAGATTTCCGCAACAACAATCTTTCTTTTCTTTGGGATCGACACCACCATTTAGGGCACGTCTTTCGTCTTTTACTTTGAGAAAAGCCATTTCCATAGCCTCGCCGAATTCGCCGCTCATTGCGTCTTGTTTTTCTGTGCAATATTTCAAATGGCTATATGCTTGCTCAAGGTCGCCTTCTTCGTAGGCGATAAGTCCCTGAATATAATAGACTCCAGGATCCTCATAAAAGGGCATCCGTTGGTCTTCATCAGCGTACATGCTTTTTTTACGGTACACTTCCAAAATCGCCTTGGCCTCTTCGAAGCGTTTTTCGTGAACCAAAGCCACTGCCTTGTTAACATCTTGGCTTGTCATAAATTTAGATTTATCAGTCATACTCTTACCCTTCTTTTTTTATGTGATTTTTATAAAGTATTCTTCTTTGTGCCTGCGCCAAACCAAGCTGTAAAATATTTTCTAAGGTTTTGGTGTAATATCCTTTTTCAAGTTCAGAAAAATAAAAATTTGCTCTGGCTACACATTGATTAAGTAAGGCGTTGGCTTCAAATCTAAAATCTTCCTTTGCAATACCGCGCAATTGTATATGGTAGACAAGAGGGTTAAACTTGTCATTTTTCATATCATCTTCAAAATCATCCATCGCATCGATGAGATACGCCCAGCGTCCTAAAAAAAATCCCAAACGATTGAGTGACGCACTTTGTGCCTCGTTTATCTCTTCAAAAAAAAGGCTGACTGCCTTTGCCGTCGGTCTTGCAAAATTATCGATGGAAAAATCTTCGTATAATCTATAATTTTTCATAAAAGAAACTTCGCCCGATTCATCAAATACGGCTTTTGAAAAAGCTTGTGGCCATAACGCTTTTTTACTTTCCGCAAGATTTTGCTCTTGGGTTAAATTTTCCAAAATTTCAGAAAAATGTGGGTATTGTTTTTGGGCTTTCTTGATGGCTCTTGCAAAGAATAACAGTAAAAATCTGGCTCCCATTCGTCTTTTAAGGTTTTCGTCCGCAAGTATATCCAAAAGTTTATGATAGGTCATAAGTATCGTAATTGCGGCAGCCTTATTATAGATTTCGTCTTCATTATTAATGCAATAACACGTTTTTAACGACTTTAATATACAGTGCTTTTCCTGTTTATAGGTGGGAGCTTCTTGTTTATAGTTTAAACTTAGCAACGTATAAAAACAAAGGTCGAAACTCAGGAAAAATCTTGTCATAAACCCATAATTTTCCGCCAGCTTTTTACAAAGAGTACAATAAATAGCCTTGTACTCATCGTATTCTTTTACTAAAAGCATAGCTTTATAGGGGGTAACATATCCAAACATAAAAAATTTCCTTGTTAAAACTTCCCTAAATTGTAGTTTATAAAAGCCTTTTTGTATATGTGCCGATTGGCACATTGTCAGGGGCATTCCAATTTGTTATTTTTTGAGATGGGAAAATTTTTTTGGGGAAATGATTTCCCCCAACCCCCCTCGGTCTTTTTCTTTTACTTGCTTTCGCAAGTAAAAGAAAAATTTACGGAGTTTTCAAACACGTCATTCCAATTCTCTGAAAATTTAAAACTATGGTATAACAAAAAGCATTTTTTTTTGGATTTAACACCCCTTTATTAAAGTTTTTTGAGGAAAGGGGGAGGGTTTGGGAGGGGGAAAACTCC
>CAYJHY010000190.1:0-4106 GCA_964369875.1 uncultured Mailhella sp. | reverse complement strand
GGTTTGGGAGGGGGAGAACCTATTTTTTTCAAAAAATAGGTTCTCCCCCTCCCAACAAATCCCCAAAATCCCCAAAAACCCCAAACTATTCTTCTTTAAACCATTTTTTTGCAAGTTCTACAAGAACACTCATGTCACCGCCTGCGGCAACGTTTAGAAAGGAACGATATTGCTTTACAAGTTTTTGACTGTAGGGATTATAGTCAAAAAGTCCCATAAACAACTCACCGTCATTGAGCAAAAGCGGTTTTGCAGATTCAAGGCGTCGCATAAAAGAGGGCGTTAAAAATTCACGAATATTTTCCATATTGGCAGTCATGGCAAAAAAAGCTACATTTGTTACAAAATTAAGTCCTTGCATGGCACCCATAGCCGTGTCGTGCTCTTCGGCTGTTGCTTCAAAAAGATGACAATCCATATCCAAGAACACTTGTTGCGCTTTATCCCAAAGCGTTGATTTTAGATTTTCGTCTGTAGTGGGATTTTCAAACCACTTGCCTTTACAAAAGCAAACTTTTCGATAGTCTTGACTTCTTGGACCAAAAAGTGGATGCGTACCAACGACAGGACCTTGATACAATTCTTCCATGCTTTTAATGGGCATCACTTTTACGCTGGTGATGTCCATTAAAATACAATTTTGCGCCAAATAAGGAACAACTTGTCTTGTTACTTGATGCATAAAACGAGCAGGCACACATAATATAACGACTTCAGCATCATGTACACATTCTTGAATTTTTTTTTCAGTAAGGGGGATGTCTACTCCCTTTATTTCATGCATATTTTTTAGGCGTTCACAAAACATTTTGCCCATTTGGCCTGTATGGCCAACGACTGCTATTCGCATATAACCTTCCACACATTCCAAAAATTAGGAAATGACTTGGTAATAACCATTTTATCATCAAAATCTACTTTAGCTCCGGCAAGTTGTAACAAGCTGAGGCTCATAACAATTCTGTGATCACCATAGCTTTTAAACTGGAATTCTTTCCCTTGAAAACAGTTTTCGGAAACTGACACAAACTTTTGCTCGGCGTTATCTTGCTGAATATTTTCTTCTGTTGATACATTTGTTGAAGGATTTTCGATATGTTCTTGCGAATTAGATACGGCTACCCCCTCTTCTTCTGTTTCTTTAGGGGCATCTTGAATGTAACCATGTTCTCTGGCTACCATTTCCGCTTGGCTTTGTGGTTTGTGAGGGTGTAAACCTTTGATAATCAGCCCATCTTGTTCTTCAATAACGTCAACGCCTGCTTTTTTCAATTCTTCGGCCATAGCGTTTAGTCGGTCACACTCTTTTATGCGTAAATGCTCAACACCTGTAATTTTTGTTGTTCCATGAGCAAAAGCCGCCAAAACGGCCACAGTGGGTACAATATCGGGACAATCTGCCATATTTACTTCGACCCCTTGCAAATGCGAAGGATGAACGATAATGGATGGATCGGAAGCCACTCCGTATTCAATTTTTGCTTTCATGGAGATTAATATATCAAGTAAAGCCTTGTCTGCTTGTAAACTAAGCCTGTTTAAACCATGCACACATACAGGATTTTTTCCAACAGCACCGGCCGCTAAAAGATAAGAAGCGCCTGACCAATCTCCTTCAACATAATAGGTACCAGCTTTATACGCCGGTTTATTCCCTTCTTCTGCGCGGAAAGGTCGAACCCGAAAACGGATTTCACCCGGCACTACCTCACTGACACTTTTCCAATCAATAAGCTTCCAAACTTTATTTTCTGCGGTACTTTTGTCCTTATCAAGCAAACATACATCAAATTGTGCTCCAAAGGCTTTCATTGCTTGCAGAGTAAGACCGATATACGGCCAAGAAACAACGTGACGACCACCGATATAAATAGTAATTGGCTCTTTTGCAAGAGGTGCAGCCAATAAAAGGCCTGAAAGGTATTGGCTTGACTCCTCAAGACTTATGGTGATTTCGCCACCGTTAAGCCCATTGGCAAACAAAATAAAAGGTGGATAACCTTCATTTTGAAAGCGAAATTTCGCTCCAAGTTGTTCTAAGGTAGCGGTTAATGTTCCAATGGGACGTTCATGCATACGCTCCGCCCCGTGCACATAAAAATATCCCTCTCCTGAGGCCAAAATAGCGGTGAGCAAGCGACAGGTTGTGCCTGATTCATGAACATCACAAGAAAGAGGATCATTAAAATCTTTTTTTCCTTGCATGGCACTTCCCTGTACCTTATACACTCCTTGTTCTACTTTTTCAAAGCGTGCGCCAGCAGCTTCTAAAATAGCCATGGTTTGCATAAGGTCTTGACTCTCAAGCACATTATTAACAACGGATTCACCATTAGCCAAGGCTGCGCCCATTAACATTCTGTGGGACATGGATTTAGAAGCAGGGGCGTGTACATTCTTATAACTAGCTGTTTTCATGGCAATTCTCATTTGTTAAAGGTTGAGTCTATCATTAAAGTTATTCTTTAAGTTCTTCTGTTACAATATTCATTAATGAAATTTATGAGGGCGAACGCTCAATTTTTTCCACACGGCTTTTTACAGTACCATCTTTGAAGCTCAAACATAAAGAATCTTTTTCTTCTATGTCCACAATGGAGCGTACAATAGATTTTTTCCCGTCATCCCCAATTTTTTCAGCTAAAATATAGCCTTTTTCCAAGGGACTAAACGGATTATGTATTTCCAATTGTAAACTTATATTTTCTAAAGCTTGTTGCTGACTATTATACATTTTTTGCCCAACAAACCGCAATCTTTCCTCCAGTCGTGAAAATTGCTGATATTTATCTTGAAAATTCCGAAGAATATTCACTTGCAAAGCCTTTTTCTCTTGCACTACTTTCTCTTCATTTTGTGCAACTTGAGGTCGCAATCCATACAAGGATTGAGTAAGATGCTTGGCTTGTAAAAATTCAAAATGAAAATTTCGCTCGACAGCGCGATTCAAACGTTGCTTTAATGCTTTAACCTGTAACACCTGATTATTTAGGGTGTTTTGTGGAGAAAGCAAAGATAAATTTTTACTGTACTGTTCTAAATCACGCTCATAAAAATGTAAATACGAGAGAACATATTCATAGATATTACGTTCCAAATCATCTACTTGCTGAATAAGCACTGCCCTATCTTGCCATAAAATTTGTGCTACATGGCTTGGGGTTGCCCCTCTTAAATCAGCCACATAATCTGCAATAGTATGATCGGGTTCATGACCTATACCCGTCATAACAGGAATCGGGGAGGCAAAAATTTCTCGTGCTAACTGCTCATCATTAAAAGCCCATAAATCTTGGATGGATCCGCCACCGCGGATAAAAACAATCACATCAGCCTTTTGCTTTATAATTTTACCATTTTCTTCAAAGGTAAACTCATCTTCTTGAGCTTTTTTTAACGCCGTAATAAGTTGAGCAGGAGCATCCGCCCCCTGAACCAGTGAAGGGTATAAATGAATATGGGAAGACTTACCTCTTTGCATGCCGATACGCATAAAATCTTGAATAACCGCACCGTTTGGTGCTGTTATAAGCGCAATAGTTCTGATCTGTTTCGGTAAAGATTTTTTATGCGTACTTTCAAACAGTCCTTCAAGTAAAAGCTTTTTCTTTAAAGCTTCAAAAGCAGCGTATAGTTTACCTGTGCCACTCTCTTCGGCAAGCTCAACTATAAGTTGATATTGCCCTCGTGGTGCATAGATACTCAATCTACCGGCGCAAATAATTTCTTGTCCATCACAAAGACGCGAAGCGATACTTTCCTTTGGCCCATCATCCCAAACTTCGCCTGTAAGCGGATCAAATTTTTGTGGCCCTTGTGCCCCCCTAAACCAAACACAGTTAAGAACATCTTCCCCATCTTTTAAAGAAAAATATAGGTGACCTGAGCTTGGACGAGCGCAATTCGTCACCTCTCCCTTTACCCAAACAAAGGGGAATTTCACTTCAAGCACTTGGCTTAATTGTCTATTCAATTCTCTGACACTGAGAATATTGTCCATAACAGGCCTTAGTAAAGTTTTTATGATGTGGTTCTCAACTATTCTTGGGAGGGGGAAAACCTCTTTTGTGTACAAAAGGGAGTTTTCCCCCTCCCAAACCCTCCCC
>CAYJHY010000189.1:0-4276 GCA_964369875.1 uncultured Mailhella sp. | reverse complement strand
ATCACGCTGATTCCAACACCTAGTAATAACGCATAACCCGAAAGTGAGCCCCGAGTGAGGAACGAACGAGAGGCGAAGAGATAACGCAAAAAGTAAAATTAAAGAAAAGAAAGAGCATTTCGGACAAGTTCGCCGTTAAGCCGACTGAAAGGAGGCAAACAGCGAACGCAAGGGGTAACGAAAAGGGGATTCTAAGGGGAAAAACGTAGGGGCTTGCCCCTTGGTTTCTCCCCTTAGCAAACTTGTATTAAACAATAAAATTAAATAAAAAAAGGACTGCATTTTCATACAGTCCCAGTTCTAAAAGAGGTTACAAAGGAAACACCTTAAAAAGGGGTTCCCAAGGGTGCCCCCTTACCCTTATTCGTCGTCAGAAGCCATGCCAAAAACCTTACCGATTTTTTTCATTTCTTTTTTGAGTTTGGAAGAAAGCTTTGCTTCTTTTTTCTCGCTCAAAAGCTCAAAGGCTTCCAAGAGTTCGATTTGTTCGGGAGTGAGATCTTTGGGGGTTTGCACAATCACTTCTACAAGCATGTCGCCTGTTCTGCCGCTTCCGGGGAAAGGCAAGCCTTTTTCCTTAATGCGGAAAACGGTGGCGCTTTGTGTGCCTTTGGGGATATCGAATTCAATATCATCATCAAGGGTTGGGATAGAGGCGCGATAACCGAGAGCTGCTTTGGTGAAGCTGATTTTCATGGAGTAAATAAGGTCTTGTCCGTCACGGTCAAAAACTTCATCAGTACCCACATGCAGAACCACGTATAAATCACCGTTAGGCCCGCCGTTTCTGCCTGCTTCCCCTTCACCGCGAAGACGAAGGCGCGCGCCATTGTTAACACCGGCAGGGATATGTACGCTGAGTTCTTTATTTTCTTCCACAAGCCCTTCGCCCTTACATTTGGGGCATGGTTTTGGGATGACGTAGCCTCTGCCATGACAAACATGACAGGTGGTGGCAAATTGGAAAGGCCCTTGGCGTCTGTATACTTGTCCTGAACCGCCACAAGTGCCGCAAGTTTCTCTTTGTCCACCTTCGGCAACGCCTGTGCCTGTGCAAAGATCGCAAGTGGCATGGCGAGGAATGTTTAAGCGGATATCGTCACCTTTGGCCGCTTGGCGAAAGGTGATTTCGAGATTATAGCGTAAATCATCGCCTTGGGTTGCTCTTGGCCCTGAGCTTCTGCGCCCAAAACCAAACAAGTCTCCAAAAATATCTCCAAACTGTGAGAAAATATCTTCGGTGCTGAAACCGTGTCCACCCATACCGCCCATGCCATCGGTGTGGCCAAAGCGGTCGTAATGGGCTCTTTTTTGCTCATCACGCAAAACATCGTAGGCGGAAGCCGCTTCTTTAAATTTTTCTTCGGCAACGGCGTCCCCGGGGTTTCTGTCGGGGTGTAACTCAAAAGCAAGCTTGCGGTAGGCTTTTTTTATTTCTTCTTGGGAAGCGTCACGACTGACGCCTATAACCTCGTAATAATCTCTTTGACTCATCTGTTAAACCGTTCGGTAAAAAGGTTTGTGTATATTATTTCCATGCGAAAAACAGTGACAATAAAAAAGAGCTCCTAGGCTCTCTTTATTTTGCTCCAAGTGAAAACTCTGTAAAATATCTTTCCGCATGGACTATATAATTATGATTTAAAATAAGGCAAGGCGTATTGCCTTGCCTTTGAAAACTTTTTTGAAAAAAACATTAATCGTCGATGAGATTTTTTTGCAAATCTTCATCTTCACGTACAGGAGAGAAAAAGCTTTTGTCTTCGGGGTAGATCTTACCGGCTGCGATTTCACGCAAAGCGGTGACCACTTCTTTGTTTCTACAGCTGATAAGGGGTTCATAGCCTTGACGGAATTGGCGCACACGTTTGATAGCCATTTGTACCAATAGAAAACGGTTATCAATACGTTGTTGGCAATCTTCAACTGTTATACGAGCCATTATGTCCTCCAATTGCAATTTGCAAAGGTGCTAAAATTGAGACCTCGATAAAATTCACTTTGCGAGGTCGAAGGGAGCGTTTGTGAAGCAAATGCGACCACAAATCAAGAATAGGCAAAACGACGCTTTTGCCGTTAAGTGATTGATTTGTGTGTCTTTATCTGCAAAATTATTATTTGTATTTCTACATAAAAACAAGATATAACCAAATTTGTAATTATATAGGGGCTTAAACTTGTCAAGCGGAAACTTAACTTAATATTTTATATGATAAAACTTGTCAAGTTAAAAAAATTGCAAATTTATCCTTTTAAATTCACATCATTCCAAGTTATTTTAAAAATAGTATAATAAAAATATACTTTTTAAAAATTTACTATCTCATTATTAAAGTTTTTTTGGAAAAGGGAAGGGTTTGGGAGGGGAAAAACGCTTTTTTGTTCACAAAAAAGGTTTTTCCCCTCCCAAGAGTACTTGCTTTCAATAAAAACAATTTTTACTTTCTTTCTTTTTTATACTGACCGCCCGCAACATAGAAGGTGTCTTCTACTGAGAAAATAGCTAGCGGGTCGTGCTTGAAAACCATTTCTTCCAATTGTCTGAGGGCTGTTGTTGTGGTAATGGTCATAACAACTTCACGAACATCGTGGCTATAACCACCGAAAGCGGGCATAAGGGTTGTTCTGCCTCCAAGTTCTGCGATGGCATAGCAAAGTTCTTGCCCTTTTGAGGTAACAATCCAAACCATTTTTCTTTGGTTAAAGAGTGCCACCACATAATTGGTCACTTCTTTCACGATAAATATTTGGATAAAGGAAATAATAACCAAGTCGATGGGAATGCTGGCCAAAGAAAGGGAAAAGAGCACCGTGTTAAAAATAAAAGAAGAGGTGCCGTTTGGAATATTCCATTTTTGAAAAATGTAGACAGTCACAATATCGAGGCCACCGCTTGAGCCTCTGGTTCGAAGCATGAGTCCGCCCCCAAGGCCGAACAAGAATCCTGATAAAATACTGGCGTATAGAGGGTCTTGAACGGGCACAATAACGCCTTCCAAGAACATTCCCGCCACCGTTATGGCAACGGTTCCGTAAATGGTGTATACAGTAAAGGCAAAACTGAATTTGACCATGCCAAAAATCAAAAGTGGAATATTGAAAATCAAGTTCCAAGTGGTACTTGGGAAAAGACCGAAAATATACTCCGCAAGCAAACTAAGCCCCATCATGCCGCCCGTGAGGAAGCCGTGGGGGGCCGCTACGTTTTGCACGGCTACGGTGACGCAAACCGCACCGATGGTCAAAAGAAAAAGATTCCATAAAGGATAGTCGTAAAGTCGGCGTTTTAACATGAAGAACTCTCTGCTTATGGTTTTTGTGTATGCTTCCAGCCATCTTGACCCACTAAATCCACAAAGGTTGTGGGGCCACAGTCTTCTTGAGTATAAGAGTGACCGTGCTTGATGACCCGAATAAGATGTTGTCTTTGTCTTTCTTGTCCGACGGGAATAAGCATGATTCCACCATCGTTCATTTGTTCAAGAAGTGCCTTTGGGATGGTTGGCCCTCCGGCCGCCACTATAATTCTGTCGTAGGGAGCATAGGAAGGCATCCCCAAAGTTCCGTCGGAGAAAAATAAATTCATACTGTGATAGCCCAAGACTTCGCGCAAAAAATGTTTTGTGTTTTCATAAAGCTCTGCGATACGCTCAACGCTATAGACATTAAGTTCCATTTCTTGCAAAACTGAGGCTTGATAACCCGATCCCGTGCCTATTTCCAAAATTTTCATGCCGGGTTTTGCCATAAGCAGTTGGCACATGTAGGCAACTACGTAAGGCTGTGAAATGGTTTGACCGCCTGCAATGGGCAAGGGTCTGTCATCGTAGGCGGTGGCTTGTAAGGCCTCTGTCACAAAAAGATGTCGTGGCAATTTTTCCATAGCTTGCAAAACAAAAGGGTCCCGTATTCCACGTGCTACGAGCTGTTCTTTGACCATGCGACTGCGAGCGTACTTATAAATGTCGTGGGCGCCTGAATAGGCTTGAAGTTTCGGAAGAGGGGAGATAGGGCGAGTTTGTTGCGCCACTTCTTTTGAGCGTTCTTCTTCCTGTATGGCTCTAAGTCTTTGTTCTTTTAGACGCCTCTGTTCTTCCAAAAGTCTTTGTACTCTCGGGGTTGGCTGTGTGTCAAAAGTGGTCAGAGGACTTTGAATAAGCTCTCTGTTTTGTTGAAAATCTTTCAAATAGGCATTTTTAGGAGTGTTTGACATAAGACACATTAGTTCCTTGGTTTCCGTACTATCTATATGTTTTTGGAAATCTCATGGGAGGAC
>CAYJHY010000188.1:0-4289 GCA_964369875.1 uncultured Mailhella sp. | reverse complement strand
TAAAAACTATTTTGTCAATACATACAAAAAAGATAATACTTGTATAAAATAAAACCAATACATCTATAATATAAAGCAAAATAATATATAATATATGTTTTATAAATATATAATGGCATTTATATAGTAAAATTTACAGTAATAAATTATATTTTTATATTGTACTACATATTAGATATGTTTATTATCTATATATAATATAATTTTTTTATACATTTATATAAAAACAAAAGAGAGTCAAAAATAAAAATCAAGACTAAAATGTTATAAAAAAAGAAAACACACAAAAATTTTTTTCTTTTACAGAAAAAATTTTTGTGTGTTTTCTTTCATTTTTATAAAAAAATATGAATATAATACTTTTTATTGTTGGTTTATTTTTTGTCCATTTTTTTCAAAATACCATCCATGGCTGCCTTTAATCTTAAAGAGAGGGCATTTTTTTGTCTCTTCAGAAAAACAGAAAAAAGACCCGAAAAAAAGAGAGAGGGGAAGGCAAGGCAAAGCATCATCGGCTTTTCCCTGCGAAGCATATAAAATCTGTTGCGAACGGTAAAATACAAAATGTTGTCATTAACCGTCCTCTCCGCCCAATTAAGAACAGGAGTATAGATTTCACTATGGGGTGCATGATGCAAAACAATGGCACCCGGTGCCCAAACAAGTTGAAAGCCTGCTTTTTTCGCACGTAGTCCATAGTCTATATCTTCATAAGAAATATAAAATCTTTCATCAAAAAATCCGATTTTCTCCACTAAATTACGGAGGATAAAACAAGAAGCTCCATTAATATAGTCTAAATCTTTTTCTACTTCTTTTTGATCCAAAGGTGCAAACTTATCATAGCCATACCCAAGCAAACGTCCTTTTCCTGTGAACTTACTCCACACTCCCCCGCCGGCACATTCTTGTAACGCTCTGTCGGCAAAAAGTAAGCTACACCCCACCATGCCAATCGGGTTATACTCTTTGTGGGTTTCATTTTCTGTTTCTTTTTCCACAAGAAGGTCGAGAATGGCAGCAAGAGCATAAGATTCAGGCAAAGTATCAGAATGTAAAATCCAAAAGGCTTGGCAAGAAGTATCCCGCAGTAAAAACGAAAGTGCATAATTAAGCGCACTGCCGACTCCAAGATTTTCCTCTTTTCGTAACAGCACATGCGAAGCACCACAGCAATCACCGCAAAAAACTTCCATCGGCTCATCTAAGTCTTTTTTCAAAGCCAGTTCTTGCCAACGCTTCAAAACAATGTCGACCGTATCGTTATCGGAACCATTGTCGCACAAAATAACACGACGAGGCTTTATTACCTGTTCATGTACTTTTTCCAAACAAGCAAGGGTATGTTCCACGTCGTTATAAGATAGAATTACTACACCAACCGAAGCGACATCCATGACTCACCTCAACATTTATTCAAAAATTTTATTCGTTTTTATCTGAACGCACTCCGGCATTGCGGGCTTGACAAAATGCAATGAGATTATAGTATCATTACGTTACCTATGGAACATCTCACAATACCAGACAGCTCAAACAGTAAACTACGTTTTAAACAAAAAATCGTCAATAGCACGTCATAGAAAGTTTTTAACCGAGCTTAGGTTTGCGTTTACAAAACCATTTATACTATACCAATTCTCTCTAAATCTAACAACATGATATAGCAGAAACAAACTTTTTGAATTTACCACCTCTTTATTAAAGTTTTTTAAGGAAAGGGGGAAGGTTTGCCCTTTTTATAAAGATGGAAAAACTCCCTTTTATATAACAAAATGTTTTTTTACCTTCCAAGAAACAGCAACTTGGAATAACATGCAAAACAATTAAATTGGTCGAAAAAAATCGCTTCCTTTTTTTTAACTTCTGATATAAAGTGAAATATTGTTATGGTTATCTCAAAAACGATATGCGATAACAAGTAAGTTTGCTGAGAATAAGATCTTTGTAACACTTATTTTGTGAAGACTTATGGATTATTCTACATAATTACAGTTTTGTGAAGTACGATATTTTCATTCTACATAAAACACCGCTACAATAGTAATTATGCAGACTTTTAATAGTGGCATCACGAATTTCGTGATTATTTTACACCTTGACCAAACGGCATACAAGCCTACTTAAGTAAATTATGAACTGGGACTGGGATAAATTACAAGAAAAGCGTCGCCATCAAGGCGCTCCGCAAGGCAATGGCAATCAAAATGAAGATAGAAATCGTTCATACGAGGACGATAATGACTATCAACATCAACAACAGCAACAACGAAAACCTTCTAACCAAGATGATGAAGATGATTTTTTTGCTCAAGCGGCTAAAAAACGTCAGAATCAAAGAAATAAACAGCCTTTCAATAACAATGATCCACGTAAAATGTTGGAACAATTCAATATGCCCGGTGCTAAATGGATTGCTCTTCTTCTTTTAGTTGTATGGTTTGGCTCCGGTATTTTTATTGTACGCCCCGACGAAGCAGGGGTTGTCTTACGTTTTGGTGCCTATAACCGCACAGTAAACGAGGGACTTCACTACCACTTACCATACCCCATTGAAACCGTAAGCTTACCAAAAGTTACCCAAATCAGACAAATCACCGTGGGCTTACCTCCTACACAGTCAAGCTCCATGTTCAGCAGATCGAGCGTCAACGCTTCAAGCAGTCATGACGAAGCCGCCATGCTTACAGGTGATGAAAACATTGTAAACATTCAATTTAGTATTCAATATTACATCAAGCCTGACGGTGTTGTTGATTATCTTTATAAGGTTGCCGAGCCTGATGCTGTGGTCAAAAAAGCTGCAGAAGCCGCCATGCGTGAAGTTATCGGTAAAACAACCTTAGATAACGCTCTGACTGTCGGTCGTAGCCAAATTCAAGACCAAGTAGCAGACCTTTTACAAAGCATTTTAGACAGTTACCAAGTAGGCATCCAAGTGGTAGCCGTACAAATGCAAGACGTACAACCACCAACCGAAGTTCGTGACGCTTTTAAAGATGTCGCCAGCGCAAGAGAAGACAAACAACGTCTTACCAATGAAGCGGAAGCTTACCGCAGTGACATTTTGCCAAAAGCACAAGGTACTGCCACAGAAACTATCAATAAAGCCGAAGCTTACAAAGAAACTCGTATTAAAAATGCCGAAGGTGAAACTACTCGTTTTCTCGCTATCCTAGAGCAATATAACAAAGCTGAAGATGTTACGAAGAAACGTTTACTCCTTGAAACCATGGAAGAAATATTGAGCCAGCCCGGCATCGATAAAGTAGTTCTTCCTGAAAATATGGGCGGACAAGTTCTTCCCTTCCTCCCCCTTGGCCCTCAAGGAAGCAACAGCCAAAACCACACCCTTAACGTCATTCCCCAGCTTGAAAGTCAGTCATCTTCAAAAACTTCGACACGCCCAAGTTCAAGAGGAAGCAACTAATGAATCCGAAACATTCCGTTTTTCTCGTTATAGGCCTTATTCTTTTGGCTTTAACCAGCCAAAGTGTTTTTACGGTACACCAAACTGAGCAAGCCCTTGTTTTGCAGCTGGGTACCCCAAAAGATAAAATCTATGAACCGGGACTACATTTTAAAATCCCTTTTATCGATAATGTCATTCGTTTTGATGCACGCATATTGGATTATGACGCCCTTTCAGCGGAAGCCTTTACAAGCGACCTTAAAACCATCGTACTTGACTATTATGTACGCTGGCGCATTGTCGATCCTCTTACCTTCTATAGAACTGTGCGCACCGTTGACAATGCTCAAAACAGATTGCACAGCGTTGTTTTTGCGCAAATGCGTTCCAATATCGGTCAAAACACCCTTACAGAAGTTGTTTCAAGCAAAAGAAACACCATTATGGATGGTGTAACCAAAGGCGCTTCCGACCAAATGAAAGAATACGGCATTGAAGTTATTGATGCGCGTATAAGAAGAACAGATTTACCCCTTGAAAACCAAAGGGCTATTTTTGAACGTATGCGCGCCGAGCGTGAACGTCAAGCCAAGCAATATCGTTCCGAGGGTTCTGAAGAGTCTACAAAAATTCGCTCAACTGCCGATAAAGAGCGTGCGCTCATTTTGGCGGAAGCAGAAAAGAAATCACAAATTATTCGTGGTGAAGGCGATGCCGAAGCCGCAAAAATATTTGCAGAAGCATTCTCTCAGTCACCCGAATTTTTCGCTTTCCAACGTAGCCTTGAAGCTATAAAGAAATCTCTTAACGATAAAACAAGAATTGTGCTTACAACAGACAGCCCTCTTTTTGAATCTATTCAATAATCTTTCATACC
>CAYJHY010000187.1:0-4344 GCA_964369875.1 uncultured Mailhella sp. | reverse complement strand
GCAGTCTTGCCATGGCAAGTTTGCTTGTGATGGGCTCCGCCAATGTGGGTATGGGAACAAGTCTTACTATTGATGACAATCTGCAAAATGGTGCTGTTCCTCTTGATATTACAGGAGATGGTATAGCAACATCGCCTCTCACGATTGAAAAAAACATTACCCTCCTCAAGCCGGAAGGCATTACAGGTGCCGTCAGCATGGGGAGCGTGACCCTTGGTCATGCAGAGAGCACAGAAGACCTTTATGTATCCATTGGTGCAGATTTTGAACTTGACGTTAATGAATTTAATGTTAATTCCGGCGTTATAGGGTATGCTTCCGAAAACAACGCGGATACATCTGTTATTTTACAAGATGGTGCTCATATTAAAGCTAACACGGTAACACTTACGGGGCAAACAGAGTACCTTGGGGCATTTGAAGAAAAAGATTCTGCGGTTTTCCTTGATTTGCGCAAAGGTTTTTTAAGTGCAAATTCAATTGTAGTGAATAATTCAAGTGCATTATTAGTGAATTCTAATGCATCCAAGGATCTTGGAAATATTGAGCTTACTCAAGGAGGAGTAATTAAAATAGAGGGTTCAATCAATAAAGATTCACCGTACGAGGAGGGATATGGTGGACTCTTAATGGTGGATGGAGAATTAGATTTTACCACACCTGATAGCCTAATAAGCAGAGTTCGCTTGTCAAAAAATAGCGAATTGGCCGTTGATGGAACTGCGACTTTGTTTGCTGAAGATCTTACAGTAGGTCCGGACAACATTTTTCAAGATTCTACAACCTCCCTCTCAGCTCAAGAATTTGATATTACAGCACCTAATGGAGAGTTATTTCTCGGCATGGAATTGAGTGTTGTCAATGCGTCAAATAATCTCGGCTTAGAAGCAAGTGATGTCATTACTCTTGCAAATGGAGGAACTTTAGACTTTGGTCATGGTACACCTCCTGAAAAAGAAGTTATAGAAATTCTAGGTTATGAATATAGACCTGCATTTGGCAATATTGAAAGCACCATCAATATCATGCCTGACTCTTGGTGGGTCGAAGTAGATAGCGGAGACTGGAAGTTTAATACGGTTAACATTTATGGGGAACCAACTCAAAGAGGTGGCTTGGAAATTGATGAAAACATAGCAAGAGCAGAAGTTGAAACGGTTAATTTGCATAGTGGCATGCTATATATTACCGATGATAGTGATTTTTCTGTTTCAGAAGAAACGTATGCCAAAGTTACCAATGTCAATGTTGGACAAGAGGGAGGGTATATTTCTGTTTTGACAGAAATTAATGATAGCCCTGACGGAAAAAAAGACGGCACCAACTCCTTAACCATTGAAAATCTCACTGTCAGTGACCAGTTAGGAGTGGGGGAAAATACAAACGGATTAAGTGTGTCTATTGACGACGGAAGTAGTTATGGTGTCGAGTACGAAACCGAAGAATACAAACATCAATTTAAAGAAGCTCACTTAGCGATTAACGATAATTTTAGTAATGGAGTTAAGGGTGCTTATAGAATCCATGAAGGCGCTCTTTATTTACAGGGATTAACTGCAAACGATAATCAACTATGGACTTATGATTCCGGTCAACCTTCAGCAGATTATGACAACTACATAAGCTTTAACTCCACCTCCTCAGGGCAAGAAAATCTCAATTCCGCCCTTTTCACCGATACCTTAACCTTGTATTCAGGGGAAATAGGTACGCAAGCTACTCTTGACATTGGGGAAAAGGCCATTATTGCCGCCACTCAAGCGACCATCAAAGACGCCACCACGGCAAGCGATGCCAATGGCGCAAATACCGCCCTTGGTAATCTAAACATTGTCAGCGGAACTTTGCTTATGCAAGGGGACTATGCCCATGCCCATGCTTTGGCAAATGAACAAACGCCAAATGCTGAAAAGTTGACAGGTTTACTCACCGCCAACACAGTCAATGTAAGCGGTGGATCCCTGCAACTTGGCGTTGCCGAAGGCATTACCGATAATATAGGTGACGTCGATGCCGATATTAATGTGTATTCAGGAACGCTTAATGTGGACGCAGGCACATGGTCAATGTCAGATAGTAAAAATGTAGCCGTCCATACTCCTAATCCTGCCGACCCAAGCCTCACAAGTCAAGCCATTATCCAAAAGGGTGCAACCTTTAACGTCAGTAATATGGATGTTCAAGGCGGTTCCGCAACGGTTTATGGTACTCTCGATGTTGGCGATGAAAAAAATATAGGAAATCTCACCTCTGCCGATGCCAATCAAGTCACCGTAGATGGCGGAACGCTCAGAGCTTTCCAAAATACCCTATACACTACTCTTGATAACGAGCCTCTCGTGACAACGTCGACAAGTTTAGTAAGTCAAGAAATCGAGTTTAAAAATTTCGCTACCTTGTATATCAAAGACGAAACAGAGTATGAAATTCAGCATTTGGAAAATATGCTTTCCACCCTCGACACAGGTGAGTTTAATGCGGGAGATGCCTTTGTTGCCAGCAAAAACGTTAATATAGACAGTGTATTGGATTCGTCCGGAAAGTATATTGAAGCAAGCAAACTCGGGAATACAAACTTAGATTTTACCCAAATAAATGAAGGGAACATTGCTACGGTATTTTATGACAATACAAGCGGTTCCACAATCCCAAACCCAAGCTTTAAAGCTTCTCAAATGGTTGTTTCTGAAGGACAAAGCTTAGACCTTGGCAAAAGCCATATTGTTTTGGTCGGAAAAAATGCAGGTGAAGCCCTTGCCTATTCTTTAGACGGTAATCCACAAACACCGCTCAATATCACAACCCAAGGCGCTTTGACCTTAGCCGGCGGTACAGGGATACTTGGTGATGTGGACGCTTCGCAAGGGAGCTTTAATGTTCATAAAAATGATGACGGCGTCGGTGAATACACACTTAATAGTCTCACGTTACAAGCAAAAACTGACACTACACCTGTGACGGAATTTACAGGCAAACTCACCGTCAATACAACCTTGGAAGGCGGTGTTATCCGTAGTTACGACACCTTGACGGCTCAAAATGTGTCAAACAGTGAAATCACCAGTCATGCTGAAATGAATGTTAAGGAATCCTTGACAGGCAGTACCGTGACTGCCCATGCGCCTGTAAATGTAACAGGAGCTATCAGCGGAACCACGCTTACCGCTCATTCTGATATCAGTGCAGAAAGTATTACCGACGGCAGTGTAGTAGAAAGCCATAATAAAATGGAAGTTGGAAGCATTTCAGGCAGTACCATCGATGCCTACGGATCTGTCGAAGCGGATACCATGGAAGACAGTACTTTCACCGCTCACGGTAACTTCAGAGCTGTTGGCGTGGAAGGCAGTACAGTGAAAATTTATGACAAAGCGAGTGCCACCTCCACCTCCCTTCGTAGTATTATCGAAATAGGAACGACTAAAAATTCAACAATTGAAATAGGAGGTTATGATTCAACAGGTTCTGTCAAAATAGAGGGCGCAGAGAACTTGTCAGCCTTTTCCGATCCCTCGTGGGAAAGTGGTTTACCGGCAGCTCGAGCCATATTCGGTGAAATTTCAGGCGGTACAAATCTGCATGTAGGCAGAAATTCTTATATGGTAGTGGGTAAAGATGCAGACGGTGCCATGGCATCGGAAGAATGGCTTCCCAATCAAATGACCGAAGCAGGATTAAGTATTGCTAAAGGCGGAGTAGAGTCGGCTTTCGGTGTTTATGGGCGTCCTCTTGACTTGACCGCATCTCAAAGCAATAGCGCCATATTGGTTAACAACAACAGTTCTGCCACAACCTTGGGCTCAGGTATGTTTCAATTGACTGATGCTTCCTTTGAATCGGCTTCGCTCTTGGTTGTCGATGCAAGGGCTGGTGAAAGTTCTTCCGCCTTGGTAGCCAATAATATAACCGTAGAGCATGGAGCAAAGTTACTTATTTCAGATTTGGATTTAGCAAATTCTAGCCAGACAACGGTTAAAATTGCACTTACCAAAGCAAATAGTTCAGTTATACAAGGTGTGGATGAAAATGGTATAGCTACCGACATAAACGGTAATGAATTAGATGTAACCTACTGGGGATTCAATGAATCTGTAGCGGTAGCCTCTAAAGTTACGGCAGAAAATATTGACACCGAAACACTTTTGTTTGACAGCGCCTTTATCAGCGCTCAAGAAATTGAAGTTTCTGAAATAAATGGTTTTGTTGTACACGTCGCTCTTAAAAATCCCGGGCAAGTCTTTCCGAACCTCGACCCTGCTTTAGCCAAACTCGTGGAAGTTGGTATCATAGAAAATGCCCAAGGCGTCGGCATGGAGTTTGTTAAAGCCGCCTCCCTTGAAACCC
>CAYJHY010000186.1:0-4354 GCA_964369875.1 uncultured Mailhella sp. | reverse complement strand
ACTCTTCCAAGCAACTATCCCATTCTTGACAAACAGGAGCAAGTTCAAACTCTAAAAAGTCAGAAAGAAGTACCCAATCTTCATTGTCCATTACAGACAGGATTTCGGTAAGCATGTCGGAAAACTTGTCAGACAAGTTGTTAAGCTTCTGAGAGTTTGTGACTTGAAAATCACCACGAAGTGTTCCAACCATATTCAAAAAGGACCTTTGCACTTCGATAAGATCTGTCAAAAGCTCAAAACCTTCAACATCATCACCTTGACGAAGTAAGTTGGCAATTTTAATACTGCCAAGCTCTATAGATTTGGTTACTTTATAAAGTTCTTCAGTAATGTTGTATGCCATTTGATTCATATCAACACTAAAAAGCTCTAATTTATCCACAGAAGAAGCGGAAATATCTTCTGCTTGATGAGGATAAATTTCGGAAAAAGGCTTATCATTTAAAAGCACATGAGTAATAATTTGGTTTTGAGCTGTAACTTCCTCAAAACCTGCTGCAATCATATCATCAAGAGTTACAAATTGTCCTGTAGTAAGATTACTTTCAATTCCGTTAATATAAATCATTAGACCCTCCAAAATTGTTGACGCTTATAGTTTTTTACAAAGAATAGGAAAATTTTTCTTTGTTTTCATTTACACAAGTCATCATGCAATTTGAATGCCAAAGCTGTATTTACAACGGTTTTATCATGAAATCATTAAATATTTTCAGTTCTTTATAGTTAATGTCAAAAAATTGGATTAAACTATCCATCTTATGACTATTTTCTTGCAATAAGGTCTTCCAGAGAAGTAAAAACGAGGAAAAGTGAATATTTTTTTGTAAATAAAGCTCAATACGCTGAATTGTACCCAAAAATAATTCTTGCGCTTTTTGATTGGGGCGTACTTTTAGCATATTCGCTTGCTCTTTGGCAAGTAGCAACAAAGTTAAAAGTCTTTCCACAAATTCTGCTTGGGAATCCAAAAATTCTTCACTTTGCTTGTTGTGCGTTACAGCTTCATAAGAATGTGACTGTATTTGTTTTTCAGGATTTTTTATTTGTTCAAGCTTCTCTAATAGATTTTTATAAAACATTCTTTGATAAAGCATCCAACTTTTGCGCTCATCATTTGTATTTTCTGACAATAAATCATAGTTTATAAAACCGTCTTCTTCAAAAAAACCTTGCCATAATCTGGCATCATCGGGAAAAGAAGCTAAGACTTCTTGTTTTTTTAGTCTTTTTTCTTCTTCTGATAACCTAGTATCGCTATTCAAACAACTATATTTTAAAGCATCATACACACTTTGCACAGATACATATTTTTGACAACGATATTCATAAGCACAAGGATTTTTAAAACTACAAGGATGACAATCCAACTGAGGTTCAAGACAAAGCTGCCCTTGTCCATAGGGGCCTGTATCCCAAACTTGAGCAGTTGCCAAATAAATTCCTACCACAGGCACCTGCAAACCTACCGCCAGATGTAACGTCCCTGTATCATTACTGACCAAAGCTTTACATTGGCAAAGGGCGTAGCCGAGTTCTTGTAAAGACGTTTTACCGCAAAGATCGATAAAAGGTGTTGTAGGAGAGAGAAAGGAGGAAAATTTTTCCACAAGACCCCGTTCCGAAGGCGCACCAAACAACACACATACTTGTTTATCTTTATGCCACAAAGAGTCTGCCAAATGTGCAAAATGTTCCACGCTCCATTGCCGTTTTTCACTGCTTGCCCCAAGCTGTAAACCAACAAATTCATACTTTTGATGAGTCTCAAGTCCGGCATCTGTGGTTGCTTTTAAAATTTGTTCCTCAACATTTTTTTTGTTAAAATTTTCAGGAATAGACAAGCAATATTGAGCGGCCGATACATTAAGCATAGCACGAAAGGAATCAATCAAATTAAAAGGGCTACACCCTCTTTCTTGAGTTACCGCTTGAGTGTAACTTGTCCAAACACTGCTATTTTGACCAAAACCCATATTGTCCATGAAAAATCCTAAGACAGGGACATGTTTTGCCTTTTGGCTTAGGTACTGCGAAAAAGCTCGGCATGCCATGCTGGGTGTCAGATTAATCACCACATCATAAGGATATTTCTGATAGTATTGCGTAAACCAATCATCTAAATATGAAAAACTTTGACGCCAATCGCTGTGCAAAGATTTAAGAAGGTCACCCCCGGGAAACACACTTATATCATCAAGTTCTTTTATAAAGTGAGCGGCAGAGGCAAATTGCTCCAAACATAGAAGTGAAACTTCACAAGGAGTGGATTTTTTTAAAGCCGCCACACAAGACTGTGTTTGCAACAAGTCCCCAAGCCGAGTAAAATTTATAATGACATAGCGCATATCTTTTCCAAGTGTGATACAAATAGTTTCTACATGTTAGCCCGAAGACATAACCTTACGCACCAATACTTTTTGATTGGGATAAAGAGGCTGATCGGGGGTCAAAGGCACACCATCTCTCACCACAAGGGCTGTATAGGGGCGTACACCTAAGTTAGCAAGTAATCTTGCAACATTTTTAGCTTTTTTACGAGGAATTTCGAGAAACTCTTCCTCGGGTTGCATATGCACATACACAACAGGTTCTATAAAATCTTTTTCCATATAATTCCATATCTTATTAAATAGTTAGTATATTTTTATTTAGTGAAGAACACAAAAATCGACATCACTGCCAAAGTATTAAATACGCATCGGCACAGCAGAAACGATCCAAAACAGTTGCAAGTAAGCTCAGAATATAATATGGAGGCAGTCCTCTTGCAGTCCTACCTCCATAACAACACTTTCATTTTGATAGGCTTATTTGTAAACTATCTTTTGCTTTTTGAAACTGTTCAAAAAACAAATTAATATATTTTTACAACACAACCTAGACGTCAAAGAGCATTTCTAAATCATCACGTGTCAGCGATTTCCATGAATCCTGTCCCGGTATCACAGCTTCCGCCACGCCACGTTTCATATCTTGCAGTTTTAGAATTTTTTCTTCAACTGTGTTTTGACAAATCAGTTTATAAGAGAACACCTGTCTTTCTTGGCCGATACGGTGGGCGCGGTCGGTCGCTTGGCTTTCCACAGCGGGGTTCCACCATGGATCATAGTGAATAACATAGTCCGCACTGGTAAGGTTAAGCCCTGTTCCGCCTGCCTTAAGAGAAATAAGGAATATAGGAATATCGGGACTATTATTAAACTTATCCACTTGCTCCAATCTGTCCTTACTGGAACCATCAAGATAACAATAAGGAATATCGGTAAGCTGTAACCAAGAGCGAATATGTTGGAGCATCTGCACAAACTGGGAGAACACAAGAACTTTATGCCCTTCTTCCACGATATCAATCACCATATCTTTAAAGGCTTCAAACTTACCCGAAGGCATGTTCAGGCTGTAACCCGGCATATCCATTTTGAGGAGTTTGGGGTGGCAGCAGATTTGGCGCAATTTAAGCAAAGCATCCAGAATAGACATTTGGCTCTTGGCCATACCTTTTTGGTCGACGTCAGCCAAGACCTGATCTCTAAGCTTCTTGGCAAGAGAAGAATAGAGTTCCGCTTGTTCATCGCTGAGCGCGCAATAGGTAACGCTTTCGATTTTTGGAGGCAAGTCTTTAACAACTTCAGCCTTGGTACGGCGTAAAATAAAGGGCTTCACCCTTGTACGCAAGTATTCCAAGGTCTCCATATCCCCTTCTTTAATAGGTTTAATAACCCCTCTTTGGAAGGCGTGCTGAGAGCCGAGGAAGCCCGGCATAAGAAATTCAAATAAGCTCCAAAGTTCAAACAAGTTATTTTCGATGGGCGTACCTGAAAGACATAGTTTCATTCGAGCGTTAATATTACGCACGGATTTTGTGGTAATAGTATTGGGGTTTTTAATATTTTGTGCTTCGTCCAAAATAATAGAGTTAAAGTCATATTGTTCCAACTCTTCAAGGTCACGACGCAAAAGTGCATAGGTTGTTACAACGATATCGGCATCGGCAATCTTTCGGAAAATATTTTCCCGACGTGCACCATACACGATAACCCTTTTAAGGTTAGGCACAAACTTCTCTGCTTCCCTGTTCCAGTTTGGCAAGACCGAGGTAGGCACAACGATAAGGTTGGGTCCTTCGGCGCCTCTGTTTTTCATATGTTGGAGAAAGGAAAGGGTTTGGATTGTTTTACCAAGTCCCATTTCATCCGCCAAAATACCGCCAAAGCCATATTCATCAAGGAAGTTAAGATAAGAAACACCCTGTAACTGATAAGGACGCAAGGAAGCTGTAAGCCCCTCCGGCGCTTCAACCTGTTTAACTTCTTTGAAGTTTTTGATATTACTGCGCAATTTTGTCCAG
>CAYJHY010000185.1:0-4357 GCA_964369875.1 uncultured Mailhella sp. | reverse complement strand
ACGCCATAACCATCAATGTAGAAGAAGGGTCTTATGGTGATAAGGTTCGTATTTCTCAAGCCACCCCCACCCAAAGCATACAAAGCACCAGAATTTCCCCAAATGCTTTACTTGTTCAAGTTCAGAATTTTACGCCCGATACTTCGGTCAGTACCGTTAATGGCGGAGAAATTGTTAATGGTGTTGAAGCAAACAGCATGGGCTACGTGATTAATATTGCTTCTCCAAATTTTGGATTTATCCAATCTACGGGCCGAAACGGTGAAACCACCATTGAAATTTACCCCGATAATTTAGGGGCGCGTTGGAAACCGAGCAGTCGCAGTGAAGCCCTTTATAATGACGTACAAGTTGCCAATGAAAGAGCTGCAATCAGTCAACAAAATCAAGGCAACGCAACCAGTCAAACTGCTCAAAGTGCCTCACCGTCAAACTCTCAAGAAAATCAAGCTATCTCGACTCAAAACCAAAATGTCCCGTCTCAAAATCAAGAACTTGATCGTCTGGAAAATCAGATTGCCGCCAATGTTAATCAAAATATTATAGAACAAACTGACGCGATGAACAATGCCGCGATGAGCAATACTAATGACAAGGCAAACCCTATAGAAGCTCCCATAAGCAATCAAATTGCCACTGCTAACCGAGAATCAGACAATTCGATTGCTAACAATATTCAAAATTCTGCAAAGCAAATTGAAGCAAATGTCGGCAATGCTATTTTAAATGAAACAACCGCACCAAGAGAAACAACTGCATCGCAATCGAATAACCAAGCACAAAACACCAAGCCTTCCTTGGAACAAATTGCTGAAAGCAGTCAGACACATAATCCTAACGGTGGGTCTTTCAGTTTTTCTTTGAGCGATCAAGGCATCAATCAGGCTGCTCCCATTGCCACAGACAACAAAGAAGCTCAACAAAAGCAACAAGAAGTTATTCAAACCATCGAGGAACAAAAAAACGAGGAAGGCACTGCGGAAGTAGCCGAAACCTCAGAAACAGCACCGCAAGATTCTCAAACCGTTGGTGAAATTATTTATATGGATGAGGAAGGAAATGTTGTGCCTGCTCCATTAAATATCCCACAAACCATTGAAGAAATGGACTTGGCTTTTGCCGACAGCGACTATAAAGTGGCTCTTGACAAAGCTAACCTTCTTAAAGAAAAACCTTTGCCTGCCGAACTTACGGAACATGTTTTTTATACACGCCTTATCTCTCTTTTTGCTTTGAATAAAGACACCTTGGAAAAAGAGGGGCCTGTAATTATCGATGCGGCTTCCGAGCTGTTGCATGCAAATCCAAACCATGAGAAAAAACCTGAAATTTTAGAAATTTTAATTCTTGCTTCTTTGGCTTTAAACAGAACAAGTGAAGCTCAGGCCTATACCGATCTTTTGCTTGAAGGATTTCCCAACAGTTCACAAACGCCCTCAAGCATGATTTTGCTGGGAAATTACTTTCTTAATAAAGGCGAATACGCACTTGCTTCTAAATATTTAGAAATTGTTATCAATAATTATCCGGAAGATAAATTCGCCAAAAATGCCGCAGCCTTACAAACAGAAGCTCTTTATAAGCAAGGGGATTATGAAAGAACCAAAACGTTTATTGAATTTATCGACAGACGTTGGCCACGCTTCTACTTGGAAGACTCTGATTATTTCCCTATCCGTGGTGACGTGGAAGAAAGGATGGAGGATTATCCTGCTGCCATAAAAACCTATATGCATATGTATAACATAAACCCAAAAGGTGAAAAAGCTGACTTTGCGCTCGATAAGTTGGCCACTCTTTACTATATGACCGGTGATGACAAAGCGGCACAGGATATATTGGATAAATTAATTGAAAATTTTCCGGAGTCTTCCTATCGTCCCAGAGCTTTACTTATGCGTGCCGAGAACGGCTTGGCGGAATCTGATTTGACTCTGAATGAAATTTTTGATTTGTATGAGAGGCCAAACCCTGTTTTACCAAGTGTTTATTATAAAAAACTTGTTAGCGAACATCCTGAAACAAAAGAAGCTGTCAGTGCAGAACTTCGTATGGCCGCTCAAGCTTTGTGGGTGAAAGACTATAGAGAGGCCGCTGACTTGGCGAGGGATTTTTATGTGAAGCATATAAGTACCAAAGAAGCGGATATTGCCATGCAAATCTTGCGTCAAGCAGTTTCTCCTTTAATGGAACTCTCTTTATCTGAGAAAAACTATGAACAAAGTTTAAGGTTGTGGGAAGATTATCCTCAAATTCACCCTTATTATACACCAATTCCCTCCGATTTACGTATGAGTCTTGGAAGAGGGTTGCTAAACCGTCGCCAAGTGGAACAAGCGGAAGCTATGCTTGAACCCTTTCTTGAACAAATCCCTTCAAGCGAAGAAGATAAAGAAAATGGAGTTTATGCCTATAACATTATGCTTGCACACGCTCTTTCCAATCAAGACTGGAATAAGGTGCTTGATTTGACTTCAAGGGTGGAAGACTGGGATTTACCGAAAGAAACAGGCTTACAGCGTCTTTATACCATAGCTCTTGCTGCTGAAAATCTGGGACTTTCAGCACGCTCGTTACCTATTTGGCAAGCTCTGGCTCCCAATGACGAAGTGCCACTTTATCAAAGAGCGTATGCGCAATACTTTTTGGCAAGAGACGCTGAAAGACGACAAAACTTACGCGAATCTTATCAAGCTAACCTTGATGCTTTGGCCATGTTTGAAGACTTGAAAAATCAACAATCTCCTTATGCTGACGATGAGAGAATACGCGAAAGCATTGCCGCACTTATGGATATTACCGAAATTGCGGGGCGTTATGCTGAATCTCTTCAATGGTTAAATAACTACCGTGCTTTTGTGGCACCAACCTCCGAAGACTATGCCGGAGTACAATTGCGTGAAGCTCGTATTTACAAAAAGCTTGGCGATAATGAAAGATGGCGCAGTATTTTGCAACAAATAGTAAGTAAGGAACCGGAATCTGTTTTTGGTAAAATGGCTCAATCTGAACTAAAAGCCTTTGAGATTGCGAGGGATCTGGATCGTTTTACGGAACAAAATTAGTAATAATTTATAATATTACGCTTTTGAGTTGAGTTTTTTGGGGGAAAATTTTTTGAAAAAATTTTCCCCCAAACCCCCTTTAAAAAACTTTAATATGTAAAATTATGGCTTGCTTAGTGAAAACTATCATAAAGGATGCACGCAGTCTTCAGTTCAATAAAGCAAATATCAATATATCACATATATTTATTAAATGTATGTGATTATGTAATAGTTTAGAGGATAAGCCGGCTAGGTTTGGTCAGTATTAACTCAACATAGTATCAGTATAAAGCTTTATCCTCACAGTGTTCATAAATTATAAAAATTAAGCGATAGGAAAAGTAAATGGAAATTGGTGGCATTATAGTCGGTCTTGGAAATCCCGGTAAACAATATCAGTTTACAAAGCACAATCTAGGTTTTTTGGTACTTGAAAAGTTACTTGAAGAAATCGCGGTAAGGCACAATGTAGAGCAAGTTTCCGCCGGCCATAAATTTAATTGTACTCTTTTTAGAGCTGATTTACAAAAAAGTTCATGGTTTTTTGTTTTTCCGCAAACATTTATGAATTTAAGCGGTGAGTGTGTACAGCCTCTCATGGCGTGGTATAAAGTTTCTCAAGAAAAACTTTTGGTTGTGCACGACGAGCTTGATCTTAGCCCCGGACGAATTCAACTAAAATTAGGCGGGGGAGCAGCAGGGCATAACGGGCTTAAGTCTATCAGTCAGCGACTTGGTACTCAAGACTACTATAGATTGCGACTTGGAATAGGGAGGCCAAAGGATGCAAACCAGTTAAGTTCTTGGGTTCTTGGTGGGTTTGGTGAAGAAAAAGAAGCCATAGAAAACTCTATTAATGATTCTTGTGGTGCTATTCAAAAAATTATAAAGCTTGGGTACACAAAAGCCATGAATGAAATAAATATGCGTAAAAAAAATGGATAAAATGCTTGCCAAGCCATAAAAAATAATTTATATATTTTGAGTCCATGTATAATGGAAGTTAAAATCGTCCTTGTTTAGGTTTTTGCCCTATCTTATTCGGTCTGTTTGAGTATCACACTCAAGTAATCAGCAAAGCCATCCCAATTCATTAAAATTTCAAAAATCATTTTTGGTGGTTCATTTATGCCATTAAGTCGTACTACTACGCGTAAACGCAAAAGTTCAGAAGATCAAAATCCCGTTGAAAAAAAAGTTGCTTCAACAACCAGAACTCGCAGTCCTCGAAAAAAAACAGAAATTGAAGCACAAGTTGCCTTAGATCATGAGCCTATGACAGAGCAACCCCTCCCTTCTTCAGACTCCTA
>CAYJHY010000184.1:0-4371 GCA_964369875.1 uncultured Mailhella sp. | reverse complement strand
AAAAAAATTATATCTCAGTTAAGGAGGATATATGAATAATACAGCTACATTTTTGGGTAAAAATGTCTTGGATTTAACATTGGAATTGGAAGCGGGCAAACAGTCTTGGAGTATTCATCCGCCGGTCACCCTCGTTCCTTATCATCAATCGGCCATTAACCGTTGGCGCAACGGGCACGTTTGCCCCGGTTTTGACACAAAGCTCATGATGATGACAGATCACACAGGAACGCATGTGGACGCACAAAGTCATTTTCATCCCGATGGTTGCAGCGTAACAGAAATGCCCCTATCAAGTCTTATGGGTGAAGCATTATTCCTTGATATTTCCAGACCTACTCAAGGAAAGCCATTCACCGTTGAAGATATTAACCAAAAGCTGAATGAAATAAATGAAACCATAAAACCTCATGATATCCTTCTCTTTAAATGTTGGCATGACGCATGGGGTGTTGGGGAGAAATTTAATAGCGCAGACGCTTTTGTCGGTGAAGTGGCGGATTTCTTATTGGAAAAACAAATCAAATTGCTTGGTACAGATATTCCGACTGTGGATGATGCAACAAATCCTGATAAAGATTTGCATGTAAAACTACTGGGGAATAACACTCCTATCATTGAAAATTTGATTAATTTAGAAAAAATTTCTGTTTCAAGATTTCAATTTATGGCGTTACCGTTGCGACTAAAAGGAGCAACAGGTTCCCCAGTACGAGCTTTGGCGTTTTTATAAAAATTTCAGCTTCACATAAAAAGCACAAAAGGAAATATTATGAAACCTTTTTTCGATATGTCTATGTTAGCTGCTTTAGGCTATTTGTCTTTATTTTTAGTTGTCGGAATTATTATTCGTTCACAATTAAAATTTGTTCAAAAAGCGCTTATTCCGTCTTGCCTTATCGGCGGACTTATAGGAATGGCTTTTATGAATATCACAGGCCTTCCCGGCATAGATCCTGCGGCGTTTAAAGCTATTGCTTATCATACTTTTACCATTACATTTATCTGTATTGCCCTTTTTGGTTTTTCCAGCGGTTCTGCAAAAAGTAGCGGTAAGCAAGTGGTCAAGGGCACGCTGTGGATGTTTTTTATGTTTTATATCAGCCTAAGTATGCAAATATTACTTGCGGCAGGCTTAATTTATCTGCTCAATATTACATTTTTTGATGGTGAGCTTTTAAGTTCTGTAGGCTTTTTATGTGCCCAAGGCTTTACCCAAGGTCCGGGTCAAGCATTATCAACCGGTCTTTTGTGGGAAAAATTTGGTTTTGCCAATATGGGCGATATTGCCATGAGCTTTTCAACCATGGGCTTTCTTGCCGCATTTTTGGTTGGTATTCCTCTTGCAAACTGGGGCTTACGTTGTGCCTACGGTGAATGTCAACCCTCTGAAATAGATGACGCCATTTTGAAAGGTTTACATAATGAAGAGTCACAAGTTGTTGCAGGTTATCAAAAAACCCATTCTATGAATGCCGACTCATTGGCATTTATGATAAGCATCATCTTAAGTATCTGGCTTTGCTCTTACCTCTTGGCGGAAGCTATTGTACCGCATGTTTCTGATAAAATCGGTGGTACCATTTGGGGATTATTCTTCTTACTTGCCATTGCCATTGCGTTCATAGCACGCTTTACTATGGATAGATTGGGAATCGGACATTATATCGATCGCGGACTTCTCACTCGTGTAAATGGTGTAAGCGTTGAGTTTTGTATTTTGAGCACCATTACAGGCATCACTTTGGTTTCATTGGGTTCCTATGTCATTCCCATCTTCGTGTTATCTGTGGTAGTTTCCGCTTGCACCCTTTTCCTTATGCTCTATTTTGGGCGTAGGATTGATGGTTGCTCTTTTGAAAGAACTATTATGATGTTTGGTACTTGCACCGGAACAACAGCAACTGGGCTTATTTTGCTTCGCCTTGTAGATAATGATTTCCAAACAACAACCGCCATTGAATCGGGACTTTGGAACATTGGTTCTATTGTAGTTTCAATGCTTACAGGAACATTGGTGCACGGAGTGGTTGTGTATGGATGGAGCATGTTCACTGTTCTTGGTTCTTTTGCGGGACTTATGATTGCTTGCCTGATTTGTTTGAAAGTATTCGGCCTTTGGACAAAAGAACCCCAATATTAATTTACGTCATTCCAATTTGCTTGTTTTTCTTTTTTTGGGGGAAATGATTTCCCCCAACCCCCCTCAAATTGGAATCACGTGATTAATTTGAGAAACACTTTACTCCCATTCACTTATACCTAAAAGTAAAGTATAATACATAACATACTTTTTCTAATTGTACCGTCCCCACTATTAAAGTTTTTTGAGGAAAGGGGGAGGGTTTGGGAGGGGGAAAACTCCCTTTTGTACACAAAAGGGGTTTTCCCCCTCCCAAAAACAAGTAAATACAAACAAACGAGGAGAGAGTTCATCTCTTCGAATAAATAAACTAAAAGTTAACTTTTGGAGATAGAATGATCCCTATTACTTTATCCTTATGGCTTATAGCGGCATTTCCAATTATATTTTTGTTTATTTGCTTGCTTATTTTACGCATACCGCTTGTTAAAGCTTCGGCAATAAGTGTGTTGCTGGCTTTTGTTGCCTCGCTTCTCTTTTTCCAAGCGCCTCTTGATTTACTTAATGGCGAAATGGCTAAAGGTATATGGAATAGTTTTTCCATTCTTATTGTCATTTTCCCTGCACTCTTAATGTATGAAGTTTCATGTTCCATCAATGCCTTCCAAAGTATTCAATCTGCCATAAGTCGCCTTATACCAGATAAATTACTGCAAGTCATTACTATCGGCTGGTGCTTTACAGCCTTTTTACAAGGCCCATCAGGCTTTGGAGTTCCCATAGCCGTTGTTGCGCCTTTGCTCATCGGGATTGGGGTTCGTGCTGTTTGGGCTGTCATCATACCGCTTATCGCCCAATCTTGGGGAAGCACTTTTGGTACTCTGGCCCTCGCTTGGCAAGCCCTTGTGGAGCAGACAGACCTTATCAATCAAGTCAATAGTCCTCTTTACTTTGAAACAGCACTGTGGTCTGCCATTTTGATAGGTATTTTGTGTTTCTCCTCCGGCTTTGTTATTTGCTTTTTCTACGGTTCATGGAGAGCTGTAAAACATGGAGCGATAGCGGTTACTATCCTTGGGGGAATACAAGCCTTGGGGCAAATTGTATTGTCTCAAATCAGTCCAACCCTTTGCGCCTTTATCCCTGCAACGCTCGCCCTTATTTGCTCATTTTTTATAGCAAAATTACCCCAGTATTCCCATAACAAGGTTGTTCCTTCACGTATTTTACAAGAAAATGAACCACAACAAACAGAAAAAAAGGATGCTGAAAAAACACAAGACGTACATATAACACACGCAGTCATCCCCTATGTTTTGCTTGTTGTGATTTCCTTGGGAATTTTACTAAATCCCTTTGCTTATGACTTTTTTAAAGATTTTCAACTAAGCTTTGCTTTTCCTGAGGTGTCCACAGGATACGGAATTATGATACCCGCTACCGATAATTATGCACCTCTCACAATCTTCTTACATTCGGGCTTTTTTATTCTTTTGGCTACTCTTGTTTCCATCCCCGTTTATATGTCAAAATCTTTGTTAAATAATGCCGAACTCAAACTCATCATAAAAAAAACGTTGGTAAAATCAATACCTGCGAGCCTTGCCGTCATGTTTCTGATTGTTCTTAGCAAGATTATGAATGGCAGTGGCGCAATTTATGTTCTTGCGCAAGGTACTGCTAATATTGCCGGAAGTTCCTATAGTTTTTTTGCTCCCCTTATCGGTGGTATCGGCGGATTTATGTCGGGTAGTAACGTAAGCTCCAATATTTTATTCGCTCAATTCCAAGAAGCAATTGCTAAAATTTTACAAAATAACGAAGCTGTTATTTTAGCGGCACAAACAAGCGGTGCGGCGGCAGGTGCTCTTATTGACCCTGCAAAGGTATTGCTTGGAACAACTACCGCAAATATCGCCGGCAAGGAAGGCGAAGTTTTGCGAAAACTATTGAACTATTTTCTGGTTATTAGTTTTATTATGGGGGTTATTGTACTCATTTTTGCTTAGGGAATGGTTTATCTTAATTATTTTCTCGAGAGAGGGAATTTTTGAAAAAGTTCTTCCCTCTCGAGCTCTCCCCCACAAAATTTTTAATAACAAAACGTTAACAAATGGTACACACAAAACTGTTGAAATACGCTGACAACTTTTGAGCATATATAGTAATTTCAGATGAAATTACTAACTTGACTGCGTGAGCAGGCAAGCACTGCGCAGGAATAAGTGCAATCTATTGCACTGTTAAATGACGAAGCAAGTGTGCCTTTAATTAAGTTGACAGTAGTG
>CAYJHY010000183.1:0-4381 GCA_964369875.1 uncultured Mailhella sp. | reverse complement strand
CAAAAAGTGCGGGGGCAGAGTTTATTTTACCATGGGCTGTCGATACTTTTTTCCGCGCTCTCAGCACCATACGTGCGATGTTCACAACTGCGGAGTTAAAAACTATTGTAGAGTCCCATAAAGATATGAAGCTCATGCCCGATCACACGAGACTGTCATATTTATTGGTACGTGTGACAGACGTTTGTGAAACAAATGGTTTACATAAAAAACATGGTGCCAGTAAAACCAGTCTTGAAACAAAACTAAAACAACTCGACGATACCCAAGCGACTGCATTAATGATTTGGGCGGCGGCATTTTGGGTAAGCAGAAATTGCTCTGCCGAAAACCTCGAATCCTATGTCACCAACCAATAATTATGGAAAACAAAACATCAAGAACGAAAGTTTTTCACATAGTCAGCGCTTTGACTATGTTGTTTTTGGGGTTATACGCTTATACTCACCTTATTTTATTTGTTAATATTCCTTCCTTTTATAAAGTGATATTACTTTTAGTTTTTATCGCTCTGTCCCAGTGTATGACAGGTATGCGTTATATTGTGAGCTTCACCCCTCATATGTCTTATCTTGCACTTCATATTACAGGGGCTCTTTCTGCCTTTTTTATGACACTGGTCAGCCTTTTAATGCTTTATGATATTGGCCTTATTATCCTTTTTAGTACCGTTTATTTTTTAGACTTAGACTATACAAAATTTTTGCCTTTTCTTTCAAGTGACATCCTTACATCTATCTTTTTTATACTTTCCCTTGTGTTGAGTTATCTCGGATGCAGACATGCTCTTAATCTTCCAAAGATAAGAGAACGGAAGCTTTATGTGAAAAACCTTCCTGCAGAACTTGAAGGTTTACGCATCGCACACCTCAGTGATTTACATGTCGGTTCAACATTTGACGGTAAATGGTTATCCACTCTAGTGAAAAATACCAATGAGCTTGATGTTGACTTGGTGCTGATAACCGGTGACTTAGTTGACGGTAGCCCCGATAAAATCGCCAACGATGTAGAAGCAGTCAAGGACTTTAAAGCTAAGTACGGCACTTATATTTCGTTGGGTAATCATGAATTTTATTGTGGTGCGTATCCTTGGGTTGAAAAATGGCGCTCTTGGGGTGTGGAAGTTTTGGTTAATCAAAACGTTCGTCTAAGCCATAATGACTACCCTTTTGTTTTGTCAGGTGTTGCAGATAAAGAAGGTAGAAAATTTAAAGGTATGTTACGTCCTGATATGGGATTGGCACTTAAAGATGTTTCAAAAGATGATTTTATCATTCATATGGAACATCAGCCCAAAAATGCCCATAAAAACGCCGAAAGAGGAGTGAATGTCCAGCTTTCCGGCCACACTCACGGTGGACAATATTTTCTTCTTTTTCCTTTGATTAAAATTATGAACGGCGGTTTTAGAGTCGGTTTTTATTATTTGGATGGCATGACCCTTTATGTAAGTCCGGGTACAGGCATATGGGGATACGCCCCTGTAAGAGTCGGCTCCACAGGTGAACTCACCGTACTTAATCTTAGCAGTAAAAAATAGTTTCCAAAAAAGAAAAAATATTTTTGTTGAAAAACGCGTTTTTTTTAGTGTTTATGAAGGATATTTTTTCTTTTTTTATGAATTTTGATGTAAAATTATAAAATGTACAAATTTTCAAGATTTGTGATAAAAAAAATTACTACAAATATGTAAAACAATATTTGACAGTATGACAAGGGCATAGTATCGTACGCACTAACAAATTTTTTATGTTTTTTTTGGAGGATAAAATGAAAGCCTACTACGAACAGGACGCAGATCTCTCAATCTTAAAAGGTAAAACCGTTGCTATTATCGGTTACGGTAGCCAAGGCCATGCTCACGCTCAGAATCTTCGTGATTCCGGTGTAAATGTTGTTATCGGACAACGTCCTGGTGGCGCAAACTATGAGCTTGCTAAACAGCACGGTTTTGAACCTATGAGCGCAAAAGAAGCAGCTGAAAAAGCTGATATGATTATGATTTTGTTGCCTGATCAATACCAAGGTGCTGTTTACAAAAATGATATTGCACCTCACCTTACCGCAGGAAAAGCTCTTTTGTTTGCCCACGGTTTCAACATCCACTTTGCTCAAATTGAACCTCCAAAAGATGTTGACGTTTTCATGGTTGCCCCTAAAGGCCCCGGTCACATGGTACGTCGTACCTACACCGAAGGTGGCGGCGTTCCTGCTCTCGTAGCTATTCACCAAGATGCTACCGGCGACGCTATGAAAAAAGCGCTTGCTTATGCTAAAGGTGTTGGCGGAACACGTTCCGGTGTTATCGAAACCACTTTCCGTGAAGAAACTGAAACCGACCTTTTCGGTGAACAAGCTGTTCTTTGCGGTGGCCTCACAGCCCTCGTAAAAGCAGGTTTTGAAACTCTTTGTGAAGCCGGTTACCAACCTGAAATCGCTTACTTTGAATGTATGCACGAAATCAAACTCATCGTTGACCTTATGTACGAAGGTGGCATGGCTAAAATGCGTCATTCCATTTCCGATACCGCTGAATACGGTGATTATGTAACTGGACCACGCATTATTACCGAAGAAACCAAAAAAGAAATGCGTCGCGTTCTTGATGATATTCAACAAGGTCGCTTTGCTCGTAACTTCATTTTGGAAGCACAAGCCGGTTACCCAATGTTTAAAGCTACTCGCAGAAACGAAGCTGAGCACAAACTTGAAGAAGTTGGAACTCGCCTTCGTGATATGATGCCTTGGCTTAAAAAATAATTAGTTTCTATATGAGCTAATACAAGGGGAGTACATATCATGTATTCCCCTTTTTAAGAATATAGTGAATAATTCAAAACAAACTAGTCAAATAAAATATGCAGCCTGCATAAGCCCTTCGGGACAGAAAAAATGTTTTTCACTTATTTCGGCGCAAAAAAATAGGTATTTCTGCCTGTTTTTTTAAAAATACTGTGTGTATTTACATACACAGTCAAATGAACTTTTTCACAAAATCATACTTTCCAGAGGTTTTACTATGTCAAATGTGCGCTCCTCATATACAGAATCTGTCAATTTTTTCGGAAAAGAAGACCCAAGAGCTTTGGCAGAACAATATGGCACTCCCCTTTATGTTTACAATGAAGAAATCTTACGTGAACGTTGTAAAGAATTTGTAAATCTTTCAGATTATGCCGGCTTTCGTGTTAACTATTCAGCTAAAGCCAATGCTAATCCCAATATTTTAAAAATTGTGAAAGAAGAAGGTTGTATTGTAGATGCCATGTCCCCCGGTGAATTACAACTTAATCTGAGATCAGGCTTTGCTCCTGAAGAAATTTTGTATGTTTGTAACAATGTCGGTGATGACGAGCTAAAATTTGCTCTTTCCAAAAATGTTCTTGTAAGTGTTGATTCTCTTTCTCAAATTGAACGTCTTTGCAAGCTCAATGAAAATGGAAAAATCATGGTGCGTTTCAACCCCGGTATCGGTGCGGGACACAGCGCAAAAGTAATCACAGGTGGAAAGGAAACCAAGTTTGGTGTTGACCCTGATAAACTTCCTCAGGTTATCGAAATTTTACAAAAATATAATGTAAAGCTTGCAGGTATCAACCATCACATCGGTTCTCTTTTCATGGATGGTTCCGACTATATCAAAGCGGCCGAGGTTCTTTTAGACCTTGCAACCAAACTTCCTAACCTCCAAGACTTAGAAATCATAGATTTTGGCGGTGGTTTCGGTATTCCTTATCAAAAATATGATAACCAAGCTCGCTTTGACGTAGAAAAATTTGCTAAAGAGCTTGACAGCACCTTAAAAGCTTGGGCATCAAACAACAACTACAACGGTCGTTTTTACATTGAACCCGGTCGTTATATTGTTGCTGAATGCGGGCTTGTGCTTGGTTCCGTTCACAACCACAAACTAAATGGTGACAAACACTACGTAGGAACCGACCTTGGTTTTAACGTACTTGCTCGTCCCATGATGTATGATTCTTTCCATGACGTGGAAATCTACAAAGAAAATCCCGGGAACGCAGACCTTACCCCCATCGAACAAACCATTGTCGGTAATATTTGTGAATCAGGCGATATTATCGCAAAAAATCGTCAGTTACCCTACATTGAAGAAGGCGACGTTGTAGCCATGCTTGACGCAGGTGCTTACGGCTTTGTAATGAGCTCAAGCTATACCCAACGCCTTCGCCCTGCTGAGGTTCTTATTCAAAAAGACGGTACCGCAAAGCTTATCCGCAGAAGAGAAACCTTCGACGATATTTTTGCCGCTATTATAGATTAGTTTTTGTTTTTTGTTTAGTTTTATTGGGGAGGGGAAAAACCTTTTTTGTGAACAAAAAAGCGGTTTTGCCCCGCCCAAAACCCCCCCCCG
>CAYJHY010000182.1:0-4430 GCA_964369875.1 uncultured Mailhella sp. | reverse complement strand
TTGAGTTTTTTTTCAAGTGAGGCGCTTTCCCTTTATTTTTTGGCGATGCCTTCGGAGGTTTTACTGGTTAACTGTATCGGTTCTTTTTTACTGGGTTATTTTATGTATGCATTTATAAAAAAAGGCCAAAACTCTAAATCATGGCAAACAGCAAGGCTTATTTTTGCTGTGGGATTTCTGGGAACATTCACAACTTTTGCTTCTTTTACTTTAGATAATATATTTTTTTTGCTACCTTTTTTGTCTGAAATTTTAATCAGGCAAGACTTTATGGAATACTATACACAAGGCTATCACGGTTTAGTTTTTTTTAAAAAAGTGTTGTTGGTAGAGAAAGGGATTTTATTATTTTTTATTCATATTTTTTTACAAATAATGCTCTGTGGTATAGCGGTATTTTTAGGCTATAATTTAAGGAGGCTTAAAAAATAAATTTTCTAACAATTTATAATAGTTAGTAATGATTTATTTCACAATTGGGTTTAATGTATTCATTTTTGTAATGTGTTGTATTAATAGTTATTTATGGCATAAATCGTTCTGTTTTTGACGCGTGTGAATTTTCTAACATAGCAAACTTACTTGACATAAAGAATAATATTGGGCTAGATTTGACAAAATTGTTTAGAGCGTATTCACATAAACGCCTTTTCGGTTCTCTCTGCGTCAGATTTCACTTGCTTTTCGGTCATGTACGTCTATGTACACTCCCTTCAAAGCAAGCTCATCTTCTCAAATATCTGGCTAAATATAACGCGAAAATTCATTTTATGTGAACACGCTCTGGTTCAAAACGAGAATTTAGAAGGAGTTTTTATGGAAAAGTGCGTTTCACGTGCGAGCATTGCTAAGACACCCGCCTCAGGTCGGGCGGATGTTGCTCAAGCTGTCACCGGTATTATTTTGGCCATTTTTACATTGATGCATGCAGTCTTTGTAGGTACGGTTATCATCAGTCCTCATTTGCTTAATTCTTTGGCTTGGTTACTGGAGGCAACCTATATTGAGCATGTAGTTCCTCCGACCATCCTCTTTATTATGGTAGCGCACTTCCTTTTTGCCGCTAAAAAAATGCCATTTCGTTTCGGCGAACTAAAAACTTTTTTTGCTCACGCAAAAAGCATGAAACACTGTGACACATCCTTGTGGCTTGTGCAGGCTATCACCGCCATTATTGTATTGGTTTTGGTCAGCGCACATATCCATACCATTGCCACCAGCCTTCCTATTAACGCCGCCGCTTCTGCCGCTCGCGAGCAAAACGGTTGGACACCTTTTTATGTGGTAATGCTCATTAGCGTTGGCTTACACCTTGGCATCGGCCTTTTCCGTGTGGGCGTAAAATATGGTTTTATCTGTGATAAAAACAGATCCACCTGGGCAAAGCGTTTTTGGATGCTTATCGGTGCGTATGTATTTATCGGCCTCGTAACCATTATTCGCTTCCACTATATAGCTGTCTAGGAGTTGTCATGCGTGTATTTGAAACTGATCTTTTGTGCATGGGGTCCGGGCTTGCCGGTGAAAGAGTTGCCGTAGAGGCCGCCCAAGCCGGTTTTAATGTCATATGTTTATCCCTCGTTCCCCCAAAACGTTCTCACTCTTCCGCCGCCATGGGAGGCATGCAAGCCGCCCTCGGTAACTCAGCCATGAGTAAAGGCGACTGTCCCGACGTTCACTTTACCGATACGGTTAAAGGTTCTGACTGGGGCTGTGACCAAGAAGTGGCCAGAATGTTTGCCGATACCGCTCCTATTGCTATGCGTGAAATGGCGCACCTTGGGGTGCCATGGAGCCGAGTTGTTCCCGGTGTTCACACCTACTACAAAGGCGGAAAGCCCTTTGAAGCGGAAGAAGAGGAAGAAAAACGCGGTCTTATCCACTCCCGTGCCTTTGGTGGTACCGCAAAATGGAGAACATGTTACACTTCTGACGGCACAGGCCACTCCGTACTTTTTACCTTAGATAACAGATTGTTACAACTTGGTGTAACCGTACACGATCGTATGCAAGCCGAAGCCCTCATCCACGACGGCGACACTTGTACAGGTGCGGTTTGTCGCTGCTTGCGTACAGGCGAACTCATCGTTTACCGTGCTAAAGCAACCCTTATCGCCACAGGTGGTTACGGCAGAATTTACACAGCCACTACCAACGCCCTTATTTGTGACGGTGGCGGACAAATCACAGCCCTTGAAACAGGTTGTGTGCCTCTCGGTAACATGGAAGCCGTACAGTTCCACCCCACAGGCTCCGTGCCCACCGACATTCTTCTCACAGAAGGCTGTCGCGGTGATGGCGGAACCTTGCTTGACGTGAACGAATATCGCTTTATGCCCGACTACGAGCCCGAAAAAGCGGAACTCGCTTCCCGTGACGTTGTTTCTCGTCGCATGATGGAACATATCCGCAAAGGCCTTGGCGTGAAAAGCCCTTATGGTGATCACCTGTGGCTTGATATCAGACATCTCGGTGAACATCATATCACCACAAACTTGCGTGAAGTATATGATATTTCAACCAAATTCCTTGGCGTGAACCCTGTTCATCAGCTCATCCCCGTTCGCCCCACCCATCACTACAGCATGGGCGGTGTGCGTATCAATAAAGACGGTGCGGCCTATGGCCTTACAGGTCTTTTCTCTGCGGGTGAAGCCGCATGTTGGGATATGCACGGCTTTAACCGTCTCGGTGGTAACTCCCTTGCGGAAACCATTGTTTCAGGCCGTATTATCGGTAAAAAAGTGGTTGAATTCTTGCACGGTTATGAGGCAATTTATCACACCGCTCACGCCAAAGATGCAATCTTGAAAGTTCAAGAAAAAATCAACACCATTTCAACAGGTAACGAAAACTGTTACGAACTCCGTAATATTCTTCATAAAACCATGATGGAAAACGTCGGTATTTTCCGTAACGGCACCGACCTCCAAAAAGCTGTGGACGACTTGCAAGAACTGCTTGCACGTTCTCAAAATATCGGTCTTAAAGGTAAAAACGTCGGCTTTACTCCCGAACTTTCCTTGGCACTACGCATCCCCGGCATGATTAAGCTCGGTATTTGTACCGCTTATGGTGCGCTTATGCGTACAGAAAGCCGTGGCGCTCACGCCCGTGAAGACTTCCCCGAAAGAAACGATAAAGATTGGCTCAACCGTACTCTTGCCACATGGAAAGAGGGCGACAGCTTGCCAACTCTAAGCTATGAAGACGCAACCCCATGGTATGAAATTCCTCCGGGTGAACGTGGTTACGGTGGCGGTAAAACCATCGTTGCCGACATTCCCGAAGACAAAATTATACCCTTTGGTTCAGGAAATTAAATAAAGAACTAATTTGTATTTTTTATTTTTTTGGGGGAAATGATTTCCCCCAAACCCCCTCAACTATTTTCTTTTTACTTGCTTTGGCAAGTAAAAAGAAAATTTATGGGGTTTCCAAAGGGAATCATTCCCTTTGGTGGGGAGCTTGAGGGGTGAAACCCCTCAATGAAATTCAGATACAAAAATAGGGTTTCCCCCCTCAAAAAAATAAATTAAAATTAATCGTTTTATAAGGAGTTTTTCATGGGACGCCAACTCAGAATAGATATAATGCGCTATAACCCCCTTGATTCTAACAGTAAACCGCATATGCAAAGCTTTTTCTTGGAAGAATATCCAAGCATGACGCTTTTTGTGGCTCTTACTCAAATCCGCGAAACTCAAGACCCCAGCTTGATGTTTGACTTTTGCTGTCGTGCCGGTATCTGCGGTTCTTGCGGTATGGTGATTAACGGTCGCCCCGGCCTTGCTTGCAGTACGCAAACAAGCGACTTGCCCGAAAGAATCACCTTGCACCCCTTGCCTGTTTTTAAGCTCCTCGGTGACCTTTCCGTAGACACAGGAACATGGTTCAGAAACGTAGGCGAACGCCTCGAAACTTGGATCCACTCCTCCAAAGAATTCGACGAAACCGCCATCGAAGAACGCATGGACGACGGTCTTGCCAAAGAAATTTTTGAGCTCGACCGCTGTATCGAATGTGGTTGCTGTGTGGCCGCTTGCGGAACCGCACGCATGCGTGAAGACTTCCTCGGCGCTACCAGCATCAACCGTATGGCTCGTTTCCGTCTCGACCCTCGTGACGACCGTACCGACCAAGACTTCTATGACCTCGTCGGCAACGATCAAGGTGTGTTCGGTTGTATGGGACTTCTCGCTTGTGAAGACGTTTGCCCAAAAGAGCTTCCCTTGCAAAACCAACTCGGCATCATGCGCCGTATGCTCGCTATCCAAAGCGTAAAGAACATCGTTCCCGCTTTCTTGCGTGATAAAATGTCCTGCGGACACGGCCACGGTTGCGGTAAGAAATAGGTTTTGTTTTAGATTTTAGTTTTATTGGGAGAGGGGAGAACCTATTTTTTGAAAAAAATAGTGTTCTCCCCCCTC
>CAYJHY010000181.1:0-4442 GCA_964369875.1 uncultured Mailhella sp. | reverse complement strand
GAGGGGGAGAACCTATTTTTTTCAAAAAATAGGTTCTCCCCCTCCCAAAAAAATAAACAACAATTAAAAGCTCAAAAAAATCAGGTTTAAAATAGCAGTATCTCCCTTGTCAATTATGAAATATTAAGCTAAGCTTTCGCAAGTTGGCTATAGTCTTGTAAGCGATGTTAAAAGTCGCCTATCTATGGTTTTTAAATTTTTAAAATTGGTGAGGGACGGATGGAGGAAAGAAACCAAAACGTAAAAAACCCTAAGAAAAAATGCGGGTTTTTGTGTATGGCGCCTTTTATAATTGGTTTAGTGGCGGCCGCTATATTTGGTTGGATCATTTTTCCCGAGCTTATGCTTGAGGAAAAGAAGCAGCCCATAGCGTTTAATCACGTGATTCACATTGAAGGTGCCGGAATGACCTGTGAGGACTGTCACTATTTGCGTGAAGACGGTACTTTCAGCGGTGTACCCACCACTGAGTCCTGTGCAAGCTGTCACGCAAGTGCAATTACAGAAAGTCCCGAAGAGGCACGTTTTATTGCAGAATATGTGGATGAAGGTGTTGAAATTAAAGATAAATGGCTTATTTATCAAAAGCAACCCGATAACGTTTACTTCAGCCACGCAGCCCATAATTTTGAAACCTGTACCATGTGTCATGAAGATTTATACGCGACGCCACAGGACTTGTGTAATGCCTGTCACCTTGATGTCGGTTCCACCACAACGCCACCCATTCACCGCGAAAATCGCCTTTCCGGCTATTCCGAAGAGACCATGATGATGCCTACTTGTGAAGCTTGTCATGCTAATCCGGGGCATTATGACGGTGTAACAAGAGCAAGTAATGCTTGCTTTACATGCCATAAATAGGTCGGAGGAAAGTATGAAAAGACGTGGATTTTTGAAATTTACTATGGGCGCTGTAACCGGTGCCGTTGCTTCCCCCATGATTTGGTCAACTTTATACGATACCGCGTATTGGACACAGAGCTGGAGCTGGATTCCACGCTTGAAATCCGGTGAAAACGACTATATCCCTACCGTTTCTAAAATTTGTCCCGGCGGAACTCCCATTGTGGTGCGTACTGTTGGCGGACGTGTTGTAAGAACCCTCGGTAATCCCGATAATAATATCAGTGAAGGCGGCCTCACCACTTTGGCCGTTTCTGAAGGCCAATTGCTTTATGCCGAAAGCCGAGTGAAGCGTCCCTTGCTTCGTGGGCCCGACGGTGGTTTTCGTCCCATCACTTGGGAGAAAGCGGAGCAGATTCTAAAGGAAAAAACTGCCGCAGCCAAAGGCTCTTGCGCTTTTATTGCAAGCGATCCGACTTCAAGCTTGAATGAAATTTTTTCTGCCTTTTTAAAAGCTAACGGATCCACCGATTATTTCTTTACCCCAAGCGAAGAAGTTGCCGCCCAAGTGGCGTGGAACCTTGCCGGCGGGAACGGTCGTCTCGGTTATGATCTTGATAACAGTGACTTTATCCTCTCCATTGGGGCAAACCTCATGGAAAACTGGGGAACCGTTGCCAGAAACAGAAAAATTTTCCGCAAGAAGAACCCTACAGACGGGGAATCATCCTTGTATTTTGCCTATGCCGGCGGTATGCAAAATAACACAGCGGTAGTTTCAGATGTTTGGCTTCCAATTTTGCCCGGTTCCGAAACCACTTTGGTTCTCGGAATTTGTCGTGCCCTCGTCAAGCAAGGGCTTGGCCAAAATGTACCGCATTTCAACAGTATTGCTCCCCTTGTGGAGCCTTACACCGTTGAGTATTTGCAAGAGCAGTGCGGAATTATTCCGGAACGCTTTGAAACAATGATGCAGGCACTTCTTAAGGCAAAACGTCCGCTTGTGATCACAGGTTGCCCCCTCGGAACAGGTGGCGGTGCCGCGCCTATTTTGGCAAGTATTGTGGTTAACAATATTCTCGGACGCCTCGGTAAAGAAGGGAATATGGTTGATTTGCCAATCCCGCAAGCCGTGTTGCCCTTGGCGGAAAACTATAAAACTTTACTTGGCAATAACCTTGTTGGATTTGCTCAAGAAATCGCTTCAGGTGTCAGAAAGGCACCCAAGCTTTTGTTCTTATGTGATGCAAATCCGCTTTATGCAATGCCAAAAAACGTGCGCGTGCAAGAGTGTTTGGATAAAATTGAATTTAAAATCGCGTTTTCGACCTTTTGGGATGAAACCAGTGCACAGTGTGACTTAGTGCTTCCGGCCGCTTTTGGTTTGGAGCGCTTTGACGATGCCTACACCCCTTATGGTTCGGGCTTTGAAAACTGGACCTTGGCCAAACCTGTTGCAGAGCCACGTTATGAAGCTCGCCCGACAGCCGAAGTTATTTTGGCCTTGGCCGAAGAGCTTCGTTACGACCTTGGTGTAAGTTCTGTTCCAAAGTTCTTGGAGAAAAAAGGACAAAGCCTTGGCGCCAGTTTTAAAGAGTATGTGGCCAATGGCCAAACATTCCAGAAGCCTGTTCCTTACTTTGATGCGTACATCAAAGAAAGAGAAAATACTGCCCTTGTGCTTACTATTATGCGCAGCGCAACAAACAGTGACAGTAAGGGCATACGCCTTTTACCCCATATTGTATATGGTGTTGGTTCTGCAAGTACAGGTATTCCTCCTTATGCAAATAGAATTATTGGTGATTACTATTTGAAAGGAAAATATGCCGTTGTGCAAATGAACAGCCAAACTGCAAAGAGCCTTAATCTTGAAGATGACGATAAAATCATCCTTAAAACCGCCAACGGTACAATTACGGCATTGGTTGCGATTTACAACGGGATTATGGATAACGTGGTCAGCATGCTTGCAGGTTTGGGGCATACGGAATTTGACCGTTTTTCCTTGAATAAAGGTGAGAATATTCTTAATCTTGCTTATGTGCATACAGAAAAAGGCACAGGATTGCCCATTTGGAGCGATAGCGAAGTGCAAGTGGTGAAGGGGTAGTTATGGCAGTTTTTAAAGAATTTGAAAGAAAATGGGGCATGGTCATCGACATTGATAAATGCACAGGTTGTGGTGCTTGTTCCATGTCATGTCAGGCTGAAAACAACGTTGCGCCTCAAGAAGACGCAAGTAATAAACTCAGAACAAACAACTGGTTGACAATTTATCGTTTATCAAACGGTAAAGAATTCCCCGAGCATGAAACCGCTTATTTGCCACGCCCTTGCATGCACTGCGCTAACCCTACTTGCGTAAGTGTTTGCCCCGTTACCGCAACGGATAAACAAGAAGATGGCGGCATTGTCAGCCAAATCGTTCCCCGTTGTATCGGTTGCCGTTATTGCATGGCGAGCTGTCCGTATTACGCTAGGTATTTTAACTGGTTCGACCCACACTGGCCCGGTGACTTGGAAGAGGCTTTAAGCCCCGATGTTTCCACCCGTCCCCGTGGGGTTGTGGAAAAATGTTCCTTCTGTCATCATCGTTGGATGCTTGCCAAGGACAAAGCTATTGTTAATGGCGAAGATCCTCTTTACCTTAATGAGTCGGACTATCAAACCTCTTGCGCAGATGCGTGTCCTAACGGAGCCATTATGTTCGGTGATTTGAAAAATCCCGATCATAAAGTGCATACGCTTTCACAAAGCCCCAATGCTTTCCGCCTGTTGGAAAGACTTGGCACAGATCCGCAAGTTTACTATATCAGTCAACGTGAATGGGTGCGTCGTTTAGGTGATAACTATCTAGACGATGAAAAAACAGGTCAACCCCTCAGAATCCTAAAATAATAAAAAAGGAAACCGGATATGGATTATAGTAAACCACTTGATGCAGCCCTTTTTCCTAAAGGGTGTCAGCGTTGTTCGTTAACAAAGTTTATGCTTTGGATGTGCGTGCCCATTTGGCACATCCTTTTTGGCACCGCCGCCGCCTTGGTGGTTTTTGGCGGAGGCCTCGGATATACAGGGCTTGACGACCGTTTTGCTTTTGGTCTTTGGATCACCCTTGACCTTGCTATCATTGCCCTTGGAGCAGGCGCATTTTTCACAGGGCTTTTGCGCTATATTTTGAATATCGATGAGCTTAAAAGCATGGTGAACTTCACCGCGCTTCTTGGCTTTTTATGCTATACCAGTGCGATGGTTGTGCTTGTGCTCGACATCGGGCAACCGCTTAGAAGCTGGTTTGGTTATTGGTATCCCAACGTGCACTCTATGCTCACAGAAGTTATTTTTTGTATCAGTTGTTATTGTATCGTTCTGACCATCGAATATATTTCTTTGATTTTGGACAGTAATGCTTTTAAGAAAAATAAAGTTATTGTGCATTTAGCCCATAACTTCCACGTCTATATGCCACTTTTTGCCGGTATCGGCGCTTTCCTTTCCTCTTTCCACCAAGGTTCACTCGGCGGTATGTATGGGGTTCTTTTTGGGCGTCCTTACCTTTTCCGTGAAGGCTTCTTTATTTGGCCTTGGACATT
>CAYJHY010000180.1:0-4455 GCA_964369875.1 uncultured Mailhella sp. | reverse complement strand
TATGAAAACAATACATACTAAATCAGAATTTATGAATTTGGCAGAAGACGAAATCGTTAAAGCATTGGACGAATTTGAAGCACAATTTGGTGACGACGAAGACGTTGATGTAGAAATAGAACCCGAAAACCCCATTGTTGCTGAAGTTGCTCGTTTGATTAATGAGTACACTAACCGCTTCGATGAATACTGTGAAAAAGCGGGTGAAGACGATCTTCCTGAAGAAATTTTCAATTATGAACCAGAGGTCATGATTGAGCGTGTCGCTTACGAAATTTTCATGGACGCCGTTCACGACGCCATGCAAGAAGAAGACGACTACGACGAATAGACTTTCTTCAAACATTTACAACCCCCTTTTTTTAGGGGGTTTTTTTAATCTATGACAAAAGAACAACTCAAAAATATCGACCATCTTCATTCTTTTGAAAAGGTAAAGCAAGCGGAACAGAATAAAATTGTTTCCGAGCTTGTTTGTGGCCAAAAATCATGTGGTGATCAATTACAACAATTTTTAATTATTACCAAAGAGCACAATCAAGAAGCCATAGAACTGAGCAAAGAGATTGCTATTTGGCTTGAAAATCAGGGTAAAAAAGCCATTGTCAGCCGTCATCATGATGATGAAAGTCTTAAGGAAATGGCCATAGAGTGTCAAATCGCCCTTATTCTTGGTGGCGATGGAACTATGCTTGGAGTTGCCAGAGCCCTTTATGAAATTGATATTCCGTTACTTGGGATAAACTTTGGCCGAGTTGGTTTTTTAACAGATATATCGCCCAGCAATTGGCAACAATCTCTAAAAAAACTCCTTGATGGCGCTTATGAAATTCAGCTCTACACTCCTCTTCAATGGGAAATTATTCGTAATAATGTTGCGATAAACAATGGTATTGCCATTAATGACGTGGTTATTGCCCGCTCTCATATAGCAAAAGCGATTTCCATTGGGCTCTTCATTGATAATATCTTTTTGAGTGAACTTTTTTGTGACGGCCTTATTTGTTCTGCACCGTTAGGTGCTACTGCCTACGCCGCGGCTGCTCATGGCCCTTTAGCCTTCCCTTCTCTGGATGCCCATATCCTCACGCCTATAAGTCCCTTTGCAGGAGCTTTTCCTCCTTTGGTTTTACCTAAAGAATCGCTTGTTAAAATTGAAGCCCTTAAGGGAGAAATAGCTCTTACCATTGACGGACAAGACTGTTATAGCTTACAAAATGGTGATGCTATCCACGTGCAAAGCGCACACAAACGCATTCCTATGTATGTTCAAAATCAACACTGGTTTTGGCAAAGATTGGTGGATAGACACTTTATTATGCCCGGCCCAGGAAAATATACACGCTAAATAGTATTATTTTTTGAATTTGTATTTTTTTGAGGGGTTTCCCCCCTCTAGCTCCCCACCAAAGGGAATAATTCCCTTTGGAAACCCCATAAATTTTCTTTTTACTTGCCAAAGCAAATAAAAAGAAAATACATGAGGGGGATTGGGGGAAATCATTTCCCCCAAAAAAAAGCAAAATAAAACAATTTTAATCAATTAGATAGCAAGCTCTTGCAAAGTTTTCTCTCCTTGTTCAACTTTGAAATCATAGGTAAAGTTTTCAGGCAATCCTTTTTCTAAATCCTTCATTGTAAGCGGAGGATTAAAATTAAGCATTAATTTTAGGGTGCCGGGTTTTTCAATAAATTTAATAACGTTTTCGGTTAAAGAGGATGTCGCTGCATCAATATTGGCAACTCCTGTTTTGGCTCCCATAGACAAGGCTTGTAGGCTGCCTGCCGCAAAAGAAGCGAGGTTTTCAGCTCCGATACCGGTCATGGCCACAGCAAGCTTGGCAGTGATTGAACCTACACCCAAATCTTTCAAAGCAAGAGAAACAGTGTTTACTCCGACACAAGCTTGACCTTGGGGACTTGCGAGGAGAACGTCCCAAATACTGGCGCATTGGTAAGTAGTTTTAATATCTGTATCTAGGTTAAGTACTTTATCTAGGTTAAAATCTGAATCCAAATCAATTGTTTTCGCCTGACGATTGAGAGCATAACTTGTTGAGTAGTCTATGCTAATCATAGGCGGCAAACTTGCGCCAAGCATAGCCCCAAGCCCCGGATCAGCCAGAGAAAGAAATTCAGAACTCAGATTGAAGTCAGTCAAATCAAACAAAGCTACTAAGCTGTCTGCATTTGTGTTATCAAATTTAACTTCAAATTTTGCAAGAGTAATATCTTTATTTTTAATTTGTGCCAAATTTGGATCTTGTGATGTAAAAGTGATATTTTCAAAAGTCACATTTGAAAATATTTTTTTCTTGAATGGCAACTCTTGAATTTTATTATACTCTATAACACTTTGTTCTTGTGAAAGATTTTTGTCACTAATATCTGTTATTTTTTTAATTAATGGTACATTAAAATTGTTGAGTTCAGCTGTAGCAATCACCATCGTGAAAGGAGTATTTTCTTTGCTAGTCATGGTGATACCACTAATATGCATGCTTACATCTTCAAGCGAAACCAAAGGAGGCATACTTATCTTGTCGATGGTAGATATAATGCCTTTGTTATCGTCCACGCTAAAACCTTCGAGTACAAAACCTTGATGTAAATTACTGAATTGATTTAAATCAGGCTCAACAGTACCTGTAAACATATTAGTAAAATTACTTATGTTATACACCAAAGCCTTAGCGCTCAATCTTTTAAAATTCACATTATTTACTTCCGTAACGGTGTTTGTATCGTCTTTTTTAGAAAATACACCAGCAAAGCCTTCAATGGTAAACTCTTCTACAACATCTCCTTCTTTTAGAACTTGGCCGGGCTTATACCCAACAAGCGTAACGCGGGCGATGTTTGCAATTTTGTCTTCTTTCGCATTTGTTTCGACATATTTAATATTGGTGAATGTTGTGGTGTTTGTGGCTTCATCATATTGCACGCTTTCCGAAATTTTTTCTAATTCTCCAACAGTGACACTCTGTTTTACTTCATCCTTAGCAGTTAAATTCCCAACTCCACTCATGGCACCGCTGATAGCTGAGTTGATAGCATTACCGGTAGCGGATTGAACAGCACTGCTTGCCGCAGAAGAAGCCTTTTCTTCAAGTATACTTATGGCTTTTGCTTCATCAATACTACATAACGCACCACCGCTCAAACTTAATAAAACCGCTAAACCGGCCGCAGATAGTTTTTTCATTTCACACTCCATGTATATAAGGTTTAATAATCTGTCTTCTTTAAGAATAGTGTATCTTTTTTTTCTTGCTTTAGCAATGTGCCAAAAGGCGCATATTTTGAACCTCAGTCCAATTCTCTTTAAACTTAAAAGTATCACATAATAAAAACATGTTTTTGTAACTTACTTCCCATTATTAAATTTTTTAAGGAAAAAGGAAGGGGTGCACGTCATTCCAATTTACCATAAACCTAAAAGGTTGATATAATAAGAAACATGTTTTTATTGAATTTAGTAACTCCCTATTAAAGTTTGTTTGGAAAAGGGGAGGGTTTGGGAGGGGAAAAACAAACTCAAATACCATGCATATTTTTAAAGAGACTTATTTTATGATTGACACTTAGGGCAAAGCTTGCCAAAATGCCTTTCAAGATAATTTTAGGAGAATAGAATGAGCATTGAGCCCTTATCCATAAAAAACATTGACGAACAAATAAAACTTATCCGTCGCGGTATCCACGACCTTATCAGCGAAGAAGACTTACGGAAGAAACTGGCACGTAACAAGCCATTGGAAATAAAAGTGGGCTTCGATCCAACCGCTCCCGATCTCCATTTGGGACATACTGTAGTCATGCATAAAATGCGTCACTTTCAAGAACTTGGCCACAACGTTACTTTTTTAATAGGTGACTTTACAGGCAGAATCGGTGACCCTTCAGGCCGTTCAGAAACTCGTCCGCCTCTTACCGAAGAACAAGTATTGCAAAACGCAGAAACATATAAAAAACAAGTATTTAAAATTCTTGACCCTGAAAAAACTAAAGTTGCTTTCAACTCTTTGTGGCTCAATGCATTAAAACCTTTCGATTTTCTGAAACTTATGTCTAATTGTACGGTTGCACGTATGATGGAACGTGATGATTTTTCAAAGCGTTACAAAGAAGAACGTCCCATTGCTATCCATGAATTTTTCTATCCTCTTGCACAAGCATACGATTCTGTAGCTCTTAAAACAGACGTAGAAATGGGTGGCACCGACCAAACTTTCAACTTGCTGATGGGGCGTACTCTTCAAGGTCACTATGGCATTGAACCTCAATGCGTCATTACTCTTCCTCTGCTAGAAGGTCTTGATGGCGTGCGTAAAATGTCAAAATCATATAATAATTATATCGGTATTGACGAACCTGCACAAGACCAATTCGGTAAAGCTATGTCTATTTCCGATGAACTTATGTGGCGTTATTATGAACTTCTTTCCAGTAAAA
>CAYJHY010000179.1:0-4461 GCA_964369875.1 uncultured Mailhella sp. | reverse complement strand
AAAAGGGAGTTTTTCTCCTCCCAAAACCTCCCCCTTTCCTCAAAAAACTTTAATAATAAAAAATAACACTATAAACACCGACTTCCATGTAAATGTAAGTCGGTGTTTATTTTAGTTATAACGTTTTGCAAAAGTTTAAGTCGTGCATGAAGACTTACGGAGCTCAGAATAGAGTCAGTTTTACAAGACAAGGTTGTGTGTGAAGAGCTTGCTTTATTATATTTTGTTTAACGAAGTGAACCAGTAACAAAGTTCAAAGAAGAAAGTGGTAGTCATTCAAGTGTGTGTATTCTTCAAAGTAAGGTAATGGTTCTCTTCTTTGGCTGTAGTCTGAATATTTGATTGCCTTACGCGTAAAACCGAAAGTTTTTGCAAAATACTATAACACTTGTTAGCTATAATGCATAATATACCGGAAATATTCTAAGTATGATTTTTCAGGAAGGGGGAGTTTGAGGGGGAAACCTTCCAGCTAATATTGAGCAAAGCGAAATTTAGCGTCATTTCGTTGTTGGCTTCAAAACATGGGGTTTCCTCCTCAAGAAAACCCAAACTCCCTTAAAAACACTAAAAATAACCTATTCTTCTTCGTATTGCTTTAGCTTTGTGTGCAGAGTTTTTCTTGAGATGCCGAGTTGTTTGGCGGCTTCGCTTTTGTTGTCATTGAGCTGTTCAAGGGTGCGCAGTATAAAGAATTTTTCCATATCATCGAGGGTTTGTACATTGGGGAGTAGGGACGATTGGGATTGTTCATTGTTCTTGTCGGTGATATTGTGGGGTAGGGAATCCACATCAATATAATCTCCACGTAACAAAATACAGGCTCGCTCAATAACATTTTCCAGTTCACGCACGTTGCCAGGCCAAGTGTATTTTACAAGATAATCCATGGCTTTTGGGCTGAAACCTTTGACTGTTTTATTGTTCTTCGTGGCGAATTTTTCTAAAAAGAATTGAGCCAGAAGGGGAATATCACCTTCACGTTCTTTAAGGCTTGGTACGGTAAGGGTGACGACATTGAGTCTGTAGTACAGATCTTCTCTAAAGTTTCCGTTTTCAATTTCTTTTTCAAGGTTCCTGTTGGTGGCGGCCACAATGCGTGCATCTACATGAAGTACTTCATCGCTACCGACTCTTTGAATTTCCTTTTGTTGTAGTACTCTAAGAAGCTTCACTTGCATAAGAGGTGAAATTTCACCTATTTCGTCAAGAAAAATAGTTCCCCCGTCTGCTTGTAAAAAGCGTCCTTCACGGCGCTTGTCAGCACCTGTAAAAGCACCTTTTTCATGTCCAAAAAGCTCTGATTCCAGAAGGCTTTCTGTGAGAGCCGCACAGTTCACACTCACCAAATTTTTTTTATTTCTTCCGCTTTGTTCGTGAATAGAACGTGCAACCAGTTCTTTACCGGTACCGGAATACCCTCTAATCAATACAGTAGCTTCCGATGGGGCTACTGTGCTGATAAGGTCTTTAAGGTTGTTGATACTAAAACTGTTACCGATTATGGGCGAAGATGCGTTATTTTTGAGTGCCAGATTTTCTTTTTTCAGGCTTACATGCTCAAGACTTCGTTGAAGGGTGATTTTCAACCTGTCGAAATCAAGGGGTTTTGTCAGATAGTCATAGGCACCTGCTTTTACAGCCTCAACGGCGTCCTCAATATCGGAATAAGCTGTCATCATAATAATAGGTATTGCGGGATTATAGGTATGGATTTTTCCAAGTGCTTCCATGCCATCCATAACAGGCATACGAATATCCATTAATATGGTATCAAAAGGGTATTCTTGTGCCATTTGTACAGCTTCTTCCCCGTTACTTGCTGAACTTATTTGGTATTTCCATTTTTTTAGAAGCGCTTCAAGCATAGTACGGTGACCGTTGTCGTCGTCAACTATCAATATATGTTGTGTCATTGTAATTCCTTGTATTTTAATAATTATTGTGGGATGCGAATAATGATTGTCGTTCCATGATCCTCTTGGCTTTCAACCTTTATCGTGCCGTTATGGGATTGAACTATTTTCTGTACCATAACAAGCCCAAGGCCGGTGCCTTTTGCTTTGTCGGTGTAATAAGGAGTAAAAATATTTTTTAATTGATCTGCTTTTATTCCTTTTCCATTATCTTTAATGGCGATTTCTAAAATATTATTATGAAAACGTTGATGTGTTTGTGTGCCTTCATTGTTTTCTTGAATATTTTGCATACTGTCTTGATCGTTTGCAGAGATACTTTGTTCATTCTGTATGGAGTGTGCGGTAATTACAATTTGGCCTGCTTGCTTTGGCATGGCTTGTGCAGAATTGAGAAAAATATTTTGTAAAACTTGAATCATTCTGTCTTCATCTAGGTAAACTGTTTCGCACTGCGCATCTATTTCTTGATTGAAGGTGATACTTGTATCACTTTGTAAGAGCACAGTGTTTTTAGCTTTTTCAATTAAGTCATTAAGATTGACTTTATTAATATTCATGGTGTTAGGTTTAGAAAGTTCAAGAAGATCGGATACAACCTTATCGACACGCATAACTTCATCGGTCATAACCTTGGCAAGACGTGCTTCCTCACTGTCCTTCTCGGCACTTTCGGCAAAAAATCTGGCTAGACCTTTAACGGCTCCCAAAGGATTTCTGATTTCATGTGCAATGCCGGCCGCAAGCTTTCCGATGGACGCCAGCCTTTCTTGTCTATGGATTTCTTCTTGTAAGATTTGAATTTCTCGTAAATCTTGTAAAATAATACCGTAGCCATCATTTTTTTGAGTGGGAATAGGAAATGTGTTAATTTCAACCTGAATCGGGTTTTGATCTATTTGATGGAGGGTAAGACTAAGGTTACGCACACCGGCTTCAAGATCCTGTGGGTGTAATTGAGGGATAATTTCACTGATATGTTTCCCTTGACTATTTAAATGAGAGGCCTTGGTTAGTTGTTCTGCGTTTGGGTTTATGCTGAGAATGTTTTGCTTGTCGTCAAGGGTAATGATACCTAAAGGGAGTGCATCCATAAGGGATTCAATATATGCTTTACTTTTTTGTATGTCGGTATAAGACCGTTGATACGCAATCAGAATAAAGAAGCAAAGCCCACCAAGAACAATGAGTGAAACATAAAAAGCGTTATAAATAGCATCCCTCGAGTCATCGGTGGCTTTAGCTTTTAGAATTTCTTTCATGTCAAAAGCAATAACCATGCTAAAAACTTCGCCGTGTGAAAATTCTTGTGCCATTCTTCTGATATGCTCATGCTTTTCATTTCGTCTTTGGTTTTGCTTTGATCTTTGTTCTCTTTCGTCTCTCTCCCTGTAAGAGTCTCTTTCGTCTCTGTCTCTGTAAGAATCTTGTTCTTGAGGTATGGATAACATGGATGAAATATCGTGTTCACGCCTTACGTTGCGCACAACAAAAAGCTCTTTTTCAACGAGGTAAAAGCGTTTATATTTTGTGTCTCCGTTTGGATCGGTAAAAGAAATTTTTACAGTATCACTATTAACATAAGGTGAAGGTTTTACGGTATCGAGCTTTGGCGGAATAATATTTTTTCCTTCAATTTCAGGCAGGTTAGAAATAACAGCATCGCCTTGTTGGTTGACAATAGCCAAAAAAGGTAAATCTTCACGATGTGCAATTTCTATTAAAATATTACGTATGTGTTCATTATTCCATCGTTGTGCGGTGAGCAAGGCCGCTTCAAAAGAATGGATAAGAGAAGCCCCTTTTTCTTTGGTAAGAAAAATGGTGGTGGCAGTTTCTTTTCGCTTTGTTTCAAAATCAAAAACAAGTAATGTGGTCACAACCAAAAAAACACATGATAAAAGAAGCCATGGGGCAAATTTTAAAAGATGTGGTGTGTTTTTTATAGTATTTTGTATAGAAAATTTATTCATGGGAACCTTTATTTAAATGTGTTTTTTAGGAGACTATGCAAAATATATGCCTTTGATGTATATTTATTATCCAATACGATTAAATAGCTATTTTTCACATTGTGTTCTATGATTATAAGGACTTATTGCGCTTATAGGAGAGGTTGGTGTAAACTAATTCTACTTTTAGATAGAGAGTGTTGCTAAAAATTGCGTTATTATGTAACAAATTACACGCATTGTGTAACCTTTTTACACAGTTTTTGCAAAGCTTTTTCTTGTGAATTACTTCATGTCAGAGTATAACTGTGGTATTAGTAGATATTTGTTTATGGTACAAAAATTGCTTATTGATAATCATCACATTTTAAATCGGAGAATTTTCATGAAAATAAAATATTTGCTTTCTGTTGCGGCTCTTATGGGGATTATATTTGTGGCGGATGCCCATGCAAGACCTGAGTATCATACAAAAGACTCAGCACAAAGCTTCAAAGCGCTCAGCGCTGAAGAACAAGGCAAGTGGATGAAATTACACGAAGCTTTAATTGAAGACAGCCGTAAACTTCAAAATGAATTACAGGCAAAAAAAA
>CAYJHY010000178.1:0-4462 GCA_964369875.1 uncultured Mailhella sp. | reverse complement strand
GACAAAGGCACGGAAGTAATTTTGACTATGGCAGAAGCATTGCTTGACGCGTATAAAGACACACATGCCATTATCACAAGGCGTGTGGCAGAACAATTTCTTGTTTTCAAGAAAACCGATGAAGGAAGACCTATTCAGGAAGTTATTCAAGCCTTTGTTATTCCGCGAATCAAGACTGTTATCGGGGCAGGTTATTCTTTGAAAATGTCCATCGGCAGCAGTAAAAATACTGCGAACGACAAAAAAGTCAATAGCCTTATCGATAACGCAACCATTGCGAAACGAGAAGCAAAAAAGGTACATAAAACCAGCTTCCATGAATTCACTGAAGATATGCGCAAAGAAGCAAATACCATGATGGATATTATTTACCGCATGGAACATGCCATAAAAAACAAAGAATTTAAAGTGCATTATCAACCTAAAATCGGTTTTCATAACCTTAAAATAATTGGAGCGGAAGCGCTTGTTCGTTGGATACCGCCCATCGGCGATCCCATTTATCCCGGTGCTTTTATTCCTGTTATGGAGAAAAATGGTTTTATTTCACAACTTGAGTTGTATGTTTTTGAAGAGGTATGTAGTTTTATACAAAAAAACACCACAAGAACCCACATGCCTCAAATCGCGGTTAACGTTTCTCCCATCACGTTGTCTAATACCGAGCTTCTCAAACAGATGGTCAAGATTCTGAAAGACTATGCTGTCTTGCCGTCTCAAATTGAAATAGAAATAACGGAATCGGCTATCGGTGATTTTGAAGAAACATTGCCGGTAATTATTAAAATATTACATAAAATCGGTTTTACCGTGGCTATGGATGATTTTGGTGCAGGTAATTCTTCACTCAACCGTTTAAGTGTTATAGATGTGGATGTGCTCAAATTGGATAAAGTGTTTATTGATTTCCATGATGACGCCCCACGAGGTAATCTGGTGGTACAACAAATGATTTCCCTTGCAAAACAGCTTGGTATGAAGGTTGTTGCAGAGGGCATCGAACATAACAGTCAAGCCAGATGGTTACAAGAAGTGCAGTGCGATATTGCTCAAGGCTATTATTTTGCTAAAGTTTTGAATGAAACGGATTTTATGAATTTACTTCTTGAAAACAAACAGTATTCCTTGGATTAATAGAGGTTATTTATGAGTGTGTCAGAAAGAAATTTTACTAACGCGTTATTAAATTATGATACTGAAGGTCTTCTTCGTGCCATCGATGATGGGGCTGATGTAAACTTTGTTTTTAGCAATGGGCTAACCGCACTTGGGGTGGCGGTCAACAGTAATCAAAAAGAAACTGTCGCCCTTTTGTTGAGTAAAAATGCAAAAACAGAAGTGAAAGACAGCCAAAATATGACACCTTTGTTGCACGCTGTTGAAAAAGGCCATGCTGCGATAGTACATATGCTTTTGGAGTGTGGGGCAAATATCAACGCAAAAAATTCGGACAATAAAAATGCGTTGATGCTGGCTATTCTTTCCAAGAATCAAGAAATCATAAATCTATTGAAGCAAACGGGTGCCGAACTCGACCAACAAGACGCTGATGAAAGAAGTCCTTTAAATATTGCGGCCGCCAAGGGAGACACGGAAACTTTACGTTTTCTTATCGAACAAGGCGCCGATATTGAAGCAAAAGATGCGCATAACAGAACGCCTTTGATGCAAGCGTGCGCAAACGGAAATTTTGAAAGTATAGACCTACTCATCAAGGCAGGGGCAAACCTTGACGCCAAAGATGAGCAGGAAATGACGTCAAGCATGCAGGCGTCCGCTAAAGGTAAGGCCGAGGTTATCGCCCACCTTATCAAAAATGGTGCGGACATAAAGGCCAAAGACAGTAAAAACAGAACTGCCCTTATGCATGCCGCCGCCAGTGGTCATTTAGATGCTATTAAAATTCTGATTCACCTTGGTGATAATATCCATGCCAAAGACGAAGACGGCTGGACACCTCTTATGTACGCCGCCGCCAATGGTCAAATGGAAGTTATGGCTCACTTGATTGCCTTGGGAGCTAAGGTTGATGAAGTGGAAAACAGCGGGCAAACAGCGCTCTTTAAAGCCTGTGAATTCGGAAGTCTTGATGCCATAAAACTTCTGGTGGTCAGAGGCGCCAACATTAACCACGTTGATTATAATAACCTGACTCCTTTGCTTTGTTCCTGTGTGAGGGATTATCTTCCTGTGGTTAGTCTCTTATTAAGAGGGCGTGCGAAAATTGAAGTGGAAGACAATACAGGCAGAACACCGCTTCTTGTTGCCTCCGCAAAAGGTAATGTCGCCATTGTAAAAGCTCTTTTGGGAGCAGGCGCGCAGATTCAAAAAAGGGATAAAAACCATAACACAGCCTTGAAGCTTGCCATGAAAGGTAAGCATTTTCAAACTATAGCAATATTATCAAGTTATGGTGCGGATATTAATGCCCTTGAGCTTAGGGCAAGCAACGTTCTTTTTGCCGCAATTTTGGACGAAGATGCCGATGCAGTTCACGCTTTACTGGAAAGTGGTATCGATACCCAGATTCGTGATGATAACGGCAGAACTCCTTTAATGCATGCATTTAATTGTAAAGACTTGGCCATTGCCAAACTTCTTTTGGAGAGCGGAGCAAACACCGAAATTAAAATGCCCAATGGTACAACGGCTTTTATCCAATGTGCCGCTAAAGCAAATATTCCTGCACTACAACTTCTCCTAGATAACGGTGCAAATATTAATGCCGTTGACATCACAGGATCCACTGCGCTTTTCCATGCCATTTCGTTTTCCCATGAAGCCACAGTAAAGTTTTTGCTCGAGAATGGGGCAGATGCACACCATATCAACAAAAAAGGGCGAAGTTCTCTTATGTGTTCGGCTGTGCAAAGCTCCACGCAAATTGTGCAAACTCTTTTAGATGCGGGGGTTGATCCCAATATTACGGATAATGCCAATGTTAACGCCTTGATGTACGCAAGTATGCGCGGTGAAGCGGCAGTGGCAAAGTTACTTTTGGAAAAAACTTCTCCAAACCAAGCCACTGATAAAAAGCAAATCACTCCTTTACATTATGCCGCTCTTTCCAATGATCTTGAATCTATGAAAGCTCTTTTGGCAAATGGCGCCAAGGTTAACGCTGTAGACCATGAAAATCGTACACCGCTTATGTATGCAACCCGTAGGTATAATTTGCGCGCGGTAAAACTTTTGCTTGAGCATAAAGCCGATGTTAACATGGTAGACAATACTTTGGGAACAGCTTTGATGCGCTCTTCTTATAAGGCTGACTTGGCGATTATGGAAACCTTGCTCGATGCCAAAGCAAATCCTAATTTGCGTGGTAAAGGCGGTCTTACTGCACTTATGTGCGCGGCAGAAAACGGAAACTTGGATGGTTTGCGCTTATTGCTTGACAATGGGGCATGGCTTAATGAAAAAGACTCAGAAGGGCAAAACGCTCTGTTTCATGCGGTCAGGTATGGAAGAATTGCCGCTGTCAGTTATTTGCTCAATCATGGAATTGATGCCGATATCCTTGATAGGGAAGGCCATTCAGCTCTTTACTATGCAGAACTCAGCAAAAATGAGCCCATCATTAAAATTCTAAATTTCCAAAAAGAAAATGGACGGGTTCCCACCAGAAACGAAATGCCCACTGCCCACATGCTCATCACCACCGCAAAAGAAGAGCAGAAGAAAAAGAGGGTAGAAGTTGCTCTCACACCAAGAAAAGAAGCTGGTAGGTCGGCTATTTCCAGCGCAAGCTCTGCGGTTTCGTCAACCTTTTCTTCTGTAGCCAAATTTTTTGGTTTGTTTTCTTCCAAAGGCGGGAAAAAGAAAGATTCAGGTGGACTTGCATCCTTCAAAGGTATGGATCTTGGCGAGACTGACAGTAAATATACAAGCGCGTATACTTCTGATTCACAAAATAAGTCGGCTGAAAGTAAAACCGTAGAAAAAAATACCATAAATCCAAAGAATATCGACGTTTCAAGACATAAAACAAACTTGGCTGACGGCTATAATTCAGAAGAAGCCGTGAAAAAAGGATTGGAAGATAAAAAACAAAAAGACTCTCTCAAACAAAAAGAAAGTATAAGCCTCGAACAAAACAAAAAAAATAACAAAAAAATTGAAGAGGCAGAGCACCCTATTTTGAAGCTTATCAAAAAAGAGCAACACAGTGTTTTTGTAAAGAATGTTTTTCTTGCTCCTGAGATTCCTACAAAAAAGCTCAAAAACTCGGTTAAAAACATTACCAATTCAACCATTCAAGAATCAAATGTGTTTTGTGTGATTGATAAATCTTTCTTCGGCTCTGCCGATGCCGGTATTTTATTTTCACCCGATTGTCTTTACTATCGAGAAACGTTCAAAAAACCTTTCGCTATTCGCTATAAAGACATTAATGCTGTTTTTTATAGGGAAAAACTAAGCTATAGTGAACCCATAGAAGCAGTAATTATCGAAACAAAAA
>CAYJHY010000177.1:0-4466 GCA_964369875.1 uncultured Mailhella sp. | reverse complement strand
GGGGGAGAATACTTTTTTTCAAAAAAGTGTTCTCCCCCAAAAAATAAAACAAAATCAAAACAAAATCAAAAAACTACTGTACTAAACGGCGGGCTTTGTTCTCGTCTTTGAGCCATATAGAGGCGTGTGGGAAGAGGGTGGCCAGTTTAAAGTAATACTCTTCTGCTTGAAAGAAGTCATCAAAGGGGCCGAGACAGACGTTATTGTCGATTTCAAGAAGAAGATCGGTGGCGTTTTGAACACCTACAATATAGAGCTTTTCCAAGTTCTTTTTTATCTTGTCATGGGCTTGGATGGCGTAGAGCACTTCTTGGTAGTATTGTTTTTCTTTTTCATTTTTTGGAGTATAGAGGGGATTTTGTTGGGGGGCACTGATGGTGTCATCAAGGCTGATATAAAATCGTTCGCCCTCGGTCAGAAGTTTTTTTGTTGTTCCTACAATCTCAAATAAAACTTCGGCCTTGCCTTCTTGAACAGAAGTAAGCCCCATGGCCGCACCATAGGAAAGATCAAGGGTGAGAGAAGGGGCGACAGGACCTCTGTCGTTCACTCGCACGACAATAGAACGTTGTTTTTTGAGATGGGTAAGACGTACCAGAGTATTGAAAGGGAGCTTTTTGTGAGCCGCGCTTATGCCATACATATCATATTTTTCGCCGTTGGCAGTAGTTCTCGTGTGGAAGCCCGGACCGTACCAAGAGCATTTCCCAACAAAACTCTCTATGGGAGTATTTGCGAGGCTTGTGAAAGGCGTTAAGGCAATCAAGCACATCAAGCCAAAAACTAGTCTAAAAGCATTAAACATAAAAATCCAAAAGTGGCTTTAAAAAAAAGCCGGTTTATTAACGTTATCAAGCAAGTTGTATTATATCCAAGCTTTAAAAAAAAGACAAATAGTTTCTTATATATTTAATTTTCTTAAGTTTTTTCCGTCAAAAAATTGTCATTGTTTGATTTTATATAGAGATATTTTGTTTTTAATTATCACCAATATACTGAAATAGTATACTTTTTTGTTTTTGGCACGCAAAGTGTATAAGGGGAAGTATATGAAAAGGAGATGCATATGAAAAGTTTAGATCAAAACCATATGAAAGTTGTCAGCCGAGTGATGGATATGCAACTTCAACGCCAAAATGTTATTATGAGCAATATAGCCAATGTAGATACTCCAAATTATAAGCCTCTTGAGCTTGAGTTTGAAAAAGAGTTACAAGATGCTTTAAGGCTCGATGTTCGTGGCAAAATGGCAACTACCAGTAGTGGGCACTTACCCTCAATGTACGACAATTTGATGTACAACGCCGATTGGTCAAGACGTTTTATGCCTCGTAAGGCACACGGTGAAGACAGGGTTAATTTGGACTCCGAAATGGTTGAAATGACTAAAAACAATTTACAATATAACACATTGTCACAAATCACTAAAAGCGGTTATGACGGTTTGAAAACCATCATTTCTGAAGGAGGTAAGGTATAATGGACTTTATGACAGCACTAGATATCAGCGCCTCGGGCATGAGTGTCGAAAGAACACAGCTCAATGTGACCGCTATGAACCTTGCCAATGCGCAAACTACCAGAGTAGCCGGTGGGCTTGGTCCCTATCAACGTAAGTCTGTTGTCAAAGAAACAACAGCTATCGACAATCCATTTGGTGAACATATGCGTACAGCCCTTGACAGGGAGGTAAAAGGTGTTCGAGTTTTAGGGGTTTCAACAGATCCTCGTCAAGATAAGATTGTGTATGAACCCGGCCATCCCGATGCGGATGAAGAAGGTTATGTTCGTTACCCTGACATCAACATTGTGGAAGAAATGGCTATGATGATGACAGCACAACGTAACTTTGACGCCAACGCCGCAGCCATCGACACCATTAAAACTATGTATTCAAAAGCCTTGGAAATAGGCAGATAATAACAACAGAACGATTAAAGGTAGGTTAGCACCATGAGTATTCAGATGAACGGATTGACAGCGTATAATCATGCTCTTGCGGATTTTCAAAGCACACAAAATGCCATGGTACAGTCTGCAACAAATCTTAACAAGCAAATTGCTATTGAAGAACAATCTTTCGGTAAAATGGTTTCCGAATCCTTGTCAGAAGTAAACAGCTTGCAAAAACAAAAAAATGACATGATTGTTTCTTTTGCTTCAGGTGAAACACAAAACATTCATGAACTTATGATCAGCATGCAAAAAGCCAGCGTGGCTATGAGCATGACTTCGGCAATAAGAAACAAACTTATCGAGTCTTACAAAGAAATGAGTAAAATTTCTTTCTAATGTCGGTTATTTGTCATTTTGGTTATCAGTAAAATTTCAAAAAAAGTTATAAAGGCAGGGTAAAACAATGAGTATTCAAATGAGTGGATTAACGGCATATAATAAAGCGTTGTCGGATTTTCAAAGCACACAAAATACTATGCTCAAATCCGCAACAGATTTGAATAAAAACATCAACATCAATGACCAATCCTTTGGTGACATGATCACAGAATCCCTTTATGAAGTAAACGACTTGCAAAAACAAAAAAATGACATGATTGTTTCTTTTGCTTCAGGTGAAACACAAAATATTCATGAGCTTATGATAAGCATGCAAAAAGCCAGCGTTGCTATCAGCATGACTTCTGCCATCAGAAATAAAGCCATTGAAGCGTATAAAGAAATGAGCAAGTTGTCCTTCTAATTGTTGATGATTACTAATATTTTATAACTTTGAATAAAAAACAGCGGAGAAAAATTATGCATCCTAAAGCAGAACAATATTATGATAAGGCAAAGTCATTTTGGGGAAATTACAGTGTCACACAACGCTTGATGATCATGGGCGGAATAGCATTTTTTGTTGCCTTTGTTATTGTTGTGGGTATGTGGATGCTTCGTCCCAACTTCCAAACTCTTTACACAAACCTCTCCCATGAAGATGCAAACCGTGTAGTAAATCTTCTTGAAGCAAACGGCACCCCTTATGAGCTTGCTAACGGTGGCACCACCGTTATGGTTCCTGAAGGAAGTGTATACGATCAACGAATTAAAATTGCCGGTGAAGGTAACCTCGTAGGTCAAGGTATCGGATTTGAAATTTTCGACGCAGTTCAAATGGGTCAAACGGATTTTGTACAACGTATCAACTACCAACGTGCTTTACAAGGGGAATTATCAAGAACCTTGGCAGAATTTCCCAACGTTGAAAGCGCAAGAGTTCACCTAGTAGTTCCTGAAAGAAGCCTTTTTATCGAAGAACAACAACCTCCATCCGCTTCAGTTGTTTTACGTCTCCAAGAACCCGGAAAACGTATGGATAAAAAAGAAGTAGACGCTATGGTCAATTTATTGACAATGTCTGTAGAAGGTCTTGACAGCTTCAACGTATCCATTAGCGACAACAACGGTAAAGCCCTTTATTCTCCAAAAGAAGAAGGCAGCGTTGACAGCACACAGCTAGATTATCGTTTACGCTACGAAGCAACCCTCGAAAGACGCATTCAAGAACTTTTATCTCCCGTGCTAGGCGCAGGAAAGCTCATAGCGAAAGTAAGTGCTGATTTAGATTATAGCCAACGCACCATTCGACGTGAAATTTTTGACCCCGAAAGTGCTGTTGTTCGCTCAGAACAAAGAACAGAAGAGCAACAAGCCGGTTCTGCAAACCTCGGAACCGTCGGTGAAGCAGGTGGCGTAACAGATGTAAACTTCCGTGGTGACGGTCTTGGTAACTCTCTTTCCAATCAAGAAGGTACTCGTGAAGAAAGCTTGACCAACTACGAAATCAACAAAGAAGAACAAAACATTATCAGTGGTGTGGGTACAGTTGACCGCCTTACCGTAGCGGTAGCCGTTGATGGACATTACACTAAAAATGCAGAAGGCACATGGGAATACATCGCCCGTAACGAAGCTGAGCTTAGCCAAATCAAACAATTGGTAGCAAATGCCGTAGGGCTCGACCTTACAAGAGGTGACACCATTGAAGTAACCAATATGCCTTTCGGTGACAGTGATATCCCTGTTGAGCCAAGCTCCATTGAACTTCTCAGCGATTTTGCAAAAACCATGGGCGCGCCCCTTCTCACAACCTTACTTGTAATCATCTTTATCATGCTGGTTGTTCGCCCCATTCTCCTTGCCCTTATTCGTCCGAAAGTAGAAGCCGGTGAAATGATTGAAGGCCTTGAAGGTCTCCCCTCAGCCGAAGAACAAATCGCCCTCTACGAAGCACAAGAAGAAGAAGCCAGAGAAGCCGCCGAGAAAGCAATGTCTTCCATAGGCACGAACGGTGTCTACATCCAAGACGGTGAAGAAATGTACGGACTACCTGCAAGCCTTAACCTTGAAAGTGTCAAAAACATCGCTCTCCAAGTTGCAGAACAAAATATGGACGCTACTATCCGCCTTATGCGCAGCATGCTCAAAGCAGACGGTGTCAAAGCATAATATTTGAGGGAAGAAAAGGG
>CAYJHY010000176.1:1679-4469 GCA_964369875.1 uncultured Mailhella sp. | reverse complement strand
AAACACTTTTTAATTGCCACAGGAAGTGGCATGCCACGCAGTGCGAACTCACAAGAACCACGCTTCTTGTGAGTGAGAGCGAGTGGGCTACAGGACGTAACCCAAACGTCATCTTGTTGTCAAACAAAGGGGGTTTTCCCCCTCCCAAGAAAAAATAAACAAAAAAGTAAACAAAAAAATCTCCTCTATCATTATTTTACAAGCGAGAGGAAATAGGATAATATTGTTTTTTTGGAGGTAATCCTTATGGACTCATTATATACAAAGTTGTGTCAAAAGCCTTTTGTTTTTGCGGGACCTTGCGCACTGGAAAGTTATGAATTGGCTTTAGAAGTTGCCCTTGAGGTTAAGCGAGTTTCCGAACTGCTTGGCTTAACGGCAGTGTTTAAAGCGTCTTTCGATAAAGCTAACCGTAGTTCTTCATCAAGTTTTCGAGGCCACGGCATGGCTCAGGGGCTTGAGTGGCTTGCAAAGATTAAGGAAGTAACGGGACTTCCCCTTGTGACGGATATTCACACGGCAGAGCAAGCGGCTCCTGTGGCGGAAGTTGTGGATATTTTGCAAATCCCTGCTTTTTTAAGTCGCCAATCGGATATGCTCTTTGCGGCGGCCAAAACAAAAGCCATTGTTAATGTCAAAAAAGGGCAATTTTTGGCGCCTTGGGACATGAAAAACGTAGTGGATAAATTGAAATCAGGCGGCACCGATAAAATTATGCTCACGGAGCGTGGCGCAAGCTTCGGTTATAATAATTTAGTGGTGGATTATCGTTCCTTTCCTATTATGCAAAGCTTTGGGGTTCCTGTTATTTTTGACGCAACCCACTCCGTGCAATTACCGGGAGGGCAAGGAACATCTTCGGGAGGACAAAGGGAGTTTGTAGCGCCTCTTGCCCGTGCGGCGGCGGCCATGGGCGTAAACGGTGTCTTTTTGGAAACCCATCCAAACCCTGAAAAAGCCCTTTGTGACGGCCCAAACAGCCTACCCCTTGACCAATTGGAAAGCTTACTCAAAGAACTTCTTGCCCATTGGAGTGTTCCCCATGTCTTGTAAATATCCCGAGTTTAAACACATGGATATCAGTCATGTACAACCTTCTGTTGTAGAAAAAGCCAAAAAAGTTCGTTTTCTTGTGCTTGATATTGACGGGGTTTGTACAGACGGACGCCTTTTACTTGATTGTAACGGGCAAGCGATTAAGGCATTTGATGTACACGACGGTATTGGCATAAAAACCGCCATGTTTGCGGGCATTGGGGTTGGCGTTATTACGGGACGTCAAGACCCTTGTGTGGAAGCCAGAATGAAACCCTTGGGTGTGACGGAGTATCACAGTGGTTTTTACAGCAAACTGGAGCCACTTGAAATTATCGCTAAAAGGCAAAAAGTCAGTTTTGACGAAATGGCTTATATGGGTGATGATATTATTGATTTAGATCCCATGTGTCACGTTATTTTACCCATAGCCGTTGCAAACGCTCGAGACGAAGTGAAGCAAGTGGCACAATATATCACCCAAAAACACGGTGGTTTTGGGGCAGTACGTGAAGCGGTGGAATTTATTTTAGCCTGTCAAGGCGGGCCTGTTCCTGCCAGCTATTGGATTGAAGAAACAGCCAGACTTAAACAACTTGGTTCATCCACTTTGCAATAAGCACAGGTACTGAATTTATGGTTTTATGTGTGTAAAAGGAATTGCCATGGCAAAACAAACTGAAAAAAAAATCCATCCTATACTTTTCTTACTTCTTTTGGGGGGGCTTGTGGGCGTGGGTGTGATTGCCTGGAATAACTGGGCACGGCACGCCGAATCCTTGCGACTTGAAAACATCGACCGTTCCATAGACATTGAAAACTTACTCAGCGGACAAATCTTGTCCTATGGCAACAGTGAAAATCAAAGCTCGAATTTAGAAACCTTAGAAAAGGACTTGTCTTCCATCCAGTCGGTAAAAGAAGTTCTAAACTATGTTGATAGCTTACGAGCACGAGACATTGTAGAAAAAGCGAAAGACGCTGCACAGCCAGAAACTGAGGATAACCAAGCAAACAGCCAAACGACATCACAACCGAATAATCGAGATAAAAATTTTGATTTAGTCTCAGAAATTCCGAGTTATAGTGATGAAACCATAAACTTAGCTCTTAAAGGTGTTTTTCTTAATCAAGGGGAATCGGGACAAGAGGAATGGAGGCTTAAAGCACACTGGGCTACCCTTCGCCAGTCTTCCTCCGTACTGAGTATGGGTCTACCCGTTTTGCTTTATACGACGGGAGACGATTTAAAGGAAATTCAAGAGTCGCAAAAAAACACTCATGAAGCCGAAAGCCAAACAGTCAACCTTAATGAATTTCTTCACCCAAAAACAGATCAATACACAAAATTAACCGATGATAACTTTTTTAAAAATGCCGAAGAAAAATTATTGATCACGGCTGAAGACGGTTTTGTTTATAACAATAACAGTCAACTCCTGCTTAGAAATAAAGTTGTGGCCAAACAAGCAGACAACTTTGTACAAGGGGAGATTTTACGTTATAATGACGCTCAAAAGCAAGCGGTATTCCCTGAGCGTGCAAACTTTGGCAGTAAAGATTTGAAGGGGCAAGCCAACGAGCTTACTTGGGATTTACTGAGTAACGAGATTTTGGGAAAAGGCCAAGTTGAAGTGATTTGGACACCGTCAGAAAAATAACAGATATAGCTAAATTTGCACTCCATTCCAATTCTCTTTAGACCTAAAAGTATAGTATAATAAAAAACGTACATTTTTTAATTTACTGTCCCCT
>CAYJHY010000176.1:0-1579 GCA_964369875.1 uncultured Mailhella sp. | reverse complement strand
AAGAATAAGCAAATTGGAATGAGTGATATCAGTAAGTATCCAAAGTTATTTTTTATTGACAAGCGTAGTTTCACAAGCCATTATGCACAAAGACTTTTAATTTTAAACACACCCTTACTAATGCTGTTAAATTGTTTTACCTTGAGGTTTTTATGAATATATATTCTACCCTACAAAAATATTTTTTATATACTAAACAGACCGTTACAGCCTGTCTGGTCTGTCTGAGCGTTTCTGCGCTTTTCAGCTCAAGCGCCTTTGCTCTGACAGCCCTCGATAATACAGACCTCCCCATTAAAGTAAACGCCGACGACATGGTTTACAGCACCGATAACAGCCTTGTGACCTTCAAAGGAAACGTTGTGGTCACTCGTGGCGAATTCATTATGCACTCAAAAACCATGAAAATTTTTCTCAACAAAGAAAAAGACACCGTGACAACTGTCCCCGTAAATAAAGAACTGCCCCTCACCGGAGCCGCTCCAAACGACGCCCCTTCCACTGTCAGCGACACCAATAATATTGAAAAAATTGAAGCGGACGGCAATGTAAACTTTACCTACGGCAACCAGTCAGGTTCTTCCCAAAGAGCTGTTTACGAAGCAAAGCGAGGCCTCTTGACCATGCTCGGTAATCCTGTTGTCCGCGACGGTGAAAACACCATCCAAGGCGAAACCATTCGTTACTTTGTTAATGAACGTCGCAGTGAAGTGGTGGGAAGTAAAGGCAAACGTGTAGAAGCTATCTTTAGCGGAAAAGAATAGGGTTGAATATGAAAAGCGTGTTAGCCGCCTACGACCTTGGAAAAACCTATGGAACCAAGCAAGTCGTGCGTGAAGTAAATCTTCGTATGGAACAAGGTGAAATAATGGGTTTTCTCGGGCCAAACGGTGCCGGAAAGACCACCACATTTTACATGCTTTCAGGCATTGTAAAAGCCAGCAAAGGTGAAGTTTTATTCGATGAACAAAATATCACCTCATGGCCACTCTATCGCCGTGCACGCATAGGCATCAGCTACCTCCCCCAAGAAAGTTCCATATTTAAAACCCTAACCGTTCGCCAAAATTTGCAAATTATTTTGGAATATATGAGTATTCCCAAAAAAGAACAAAAAGAAAGAGCCGACAAACTATTGGAAGAATTCGGACTCACACGCCTTGAAAAATCCATGGCTTCATACCTTTCGGGTGGTGAAAGACGACGCCTTGAAATCGCTCGATGTTTGGTGCGAGATCCTGCCTTTGTTCTTCTCGACGAACCCTTTGCAGGCATCGACCCCCTAGCCGTCGACGACATTCAAGAGCTTATACGAGGCCTCAAGACCCGTGGCATCGGCGTACTTATCTCCGATCACAACGTTCGAGAAACATTATCTATTTGCGACAGAGCTTCCCTGATGTTTGAAGGAAATCTTATCCTCACAGGAACCCCCGAAGAAATCGTGCAAAACGAACAAGCTCGCTCCGTTTACCTCGGCGAAGGCTTTAAATTAGATTAGTATTTTTTTGTTTTTGTTGTTATTTCTTGGGAGGGGGGAGAACCTATTTTTTGAAAAAAATAGTGTTCTCCCCCCTCC
>CAYJHY010000175.1:2455-4493 GCA_964369875.1 uncultured Mailhella sp. | reverse complement strand
TTAACTTAATTCCTATTATGGAGGCCTTATGAAAGGTTATGCAATGTTGAAGATTGGCGAATCTGGTTGGATTGAAAAAGATCGCCCTTCATGTGGTCCTTTAGATGCAATTTGTAAACCCCTTGCTGTTGCTATTTGTACTTCCGATATTCACACTTTATGGGCCGGCGCAATTGGTGAACGCCACAACATGATTTTAGGTCATGAGTGCAGTGCCGAAGTCGTAGAAGTTGGCTCAGAGGTAAAAGATTTCAAACCGGGTGATCGAGTTTTGGTTCCGGCCATTACTCCCGACTGGAATTCTTTGGCAGCTCAAGCAGGATACCCTATGCATTCCGGTGAAATGCTAGGTGGTTGGAAATTTTCAAACTATAAAGACGGTGTTTTTTCAGAATTTTTCCATGTAAACGATGCAGATGGTAACTTAGCTCATTTGCCAAAAGAAATTAATTCTGTCGACGCTTGCATGCTTTCTGACATGGTTACAACGGGTTTTCATGGTGCTGAAATGGCAGACATCCAATATGGTGATGAAGTTTTGGTTATCGGTATCGGCCCTGTTGGTTTAATGGCTGTTGCAGGCGCTGAATTGCGGGGAGCTTCACGAATAATCGCAGTCGGAACACGTCAAGTTTGTGTTGATGCGGCAAAAAAATATGGAGCACAAGAATTTATCAACTACAAAAATGGTTCCATTGAAGAACAAGTAATGGCCCTTACTAACGGAAAAGGTGTTGACAAAGTTATTGTTGCCGGTGGCGGCTCCGATTCTATCTGCTCTGCTGTAAAATCTGTAAAAGCCGGCGGTAAAATAGGTAACATCGATTATATCGGTAAAGGTGAATATATCACCATTCCTCGTCTTGAATGGGGTGTAGGCATGGGGCATAAAGCTGTCATCGGTGGATTAACCCCGGGTGGTCGCTTACGCCTACAAAAACTCGGATCTCTGGTAGCTTCCGGAAAACTCAATGTTTCTCCGCTTGTTACACATGTTTATGAAGGCTGGGATAAAGTTGAAGAAGCGTTGTTTATTATGCGTGACAAACCGGCCGACCTTATTAAACCTGTAGTTAAAATCGCAGACTAATTTATGAAAATACTTATAATTTCAGGCTTTCTCGGTGCAGGAAAAACGACATTTATTAAGGAATTAGCCCAAAGAACGAAAAAAGATTTTGTTATTCTGGAAAATGAATACGGTGAAGTCGGTATTGACGGCCCGTTACTTTCAGAAAATCAAAATCCTGACGATGTTCAAATGAGTGTATGGGAACTTACCGAAGGTTGCGTTTGCTGTTCCATGAAATCTGATTTTTTAAGTTCAATTGTAACCATTGCAAATACTCTTGCCCCCGAATTTCTTGTTGTTGAACCGACAGGAGTCGGGGTCTTGAGTAAAGTAATTGAAAATATCAAGCAAATTGAATACGAAAAAATAATGCTCCTCTCCCCTATTACTATTTTAGATGGGCATTCATACGACAGATATCTTGCTGAATTTCAGGATATTTACCTTGACCAAATAAAAAATGCAGGCACCATTCTTCTTTCAAAAATGGAAGCAAGCTCTGATGAAGAAATCAAAGCATTGCATCAAAATATTTCGAAAATAAACCCAAATACCCAACTTATTTCCGGTCACTATACCAAACAAAATGATGCTTGGTGGCATGAATTATTACGAAAACAGGTAAGTGGGATTATATTGCCCGCTGAAGATGTTGCAGATCCTGACATTGAAAATATTGGTTTAAACTACGTAAAACTTGAACATGAAAACGAGCTTCTCCTTTTATTAAATGATATTCTCCATCTAAAGTATGGCAATATTGTGCGTGCAAAAGGTTATTTAAAAGCTGGTAACTCATGGCTCAGGTTTGACCTTGCCGACAGACTTTACGCAATAACAGGTATTGAACCCATGAAAGAAAGTCGCGTTGTTTTCATTGGCAAAAACATTAAAAGAAATGAACTTCGCAAAATTTTACAAAAAAACGCTTTCAGCTTGGCGTAAAAATATTTGCGTCATGCCAAA
>CAYJHY010000175.1:0-2355 GCA_964369875.1 uncultured Mailhella sp. | reverse complement strand
AATATTTGCGTCATGCCAAACTATTTTTCTTGTAACCAGTGAGTGTTTCAAATTATTTTTTATTCAAAAACACACCCTGACTCACAACAATAATTCAAACTTATTGCAAAGCCTTTACTATAATTTCAACGGCTTTTTTTATGCTGACTTTTGACGTGTCAATACAAAGATTATAGTTCTCTACATTGCCCCAGTCATCACCTGTTTTATTTTTATAGTAGGCGCTTCTTTTGCTATCAATGGCAAGAATTTCTTTCTCTATATCCTCACGTAATTTTGTTTGCAAGTCTGACGGAACTTTATCAAAACATCGGTCAATCCTAAAGTCCATACTAGACGAATAAATGTACACTTTCAAAGGGTTATGCTCACTTAAAATTTTATTTGCACATCTGCCTACAAAAATACCTTTTGTTTTATGAGCAAGCTCTTGTATAAGTTTACGTTCAGAGATATTTATGTCTTCAATCGGTAACTGACTGTACGACATAAAAGATCGGCTAAAAGTATAGTTGATATTACTGATATTTGTTTCATCCAGCTTGTCTACTAACTCAGACGAAACACCAATTTCTTTGGCAACAATATTTAACAGTTCTTTATCATAATAAGCACAGCCTAAAGTGTCGGCAAGTCTTTTGGCTACTTCACGCCCTCCACTGCCGAACTGCCTATTGATTGTTATTATAGAGGTAAACGGCTGTTTCTCCGAGTTTATTGTTTTTTCATTTTCAGACATACTGTTTTCGTAAGCTTGCAAAGAGTTATCGCTAAGGACACGTTGATTAATGCGTTTGAGCAATAAAAATCCTACAATTACTGCACAAAACTCTGCAAATGGCACACTCAGCCATATACCGTCTATACCTAAGAATTTTGGTAACACAAAAATACCGATACTTACAAAAACTACCCCTCTGCTCGCAGCTACAATGACAGATTCAAACCCTCTTCCGATAAATGTAAAATATCCGGAATTCAAAATATTAAATCCTGACATCAAAAAAGAAAAACCATAAAGCTTACCGCCGACTACAGCCAAAGTAACCAAATCGGGGTTATTTTTTATAAATAATCCCACAAGTTGCTCGCCCAAAAAGAATAATAATGAAAACAGCACAATACCAAAAGCAAAGTTGCAATAATAGGAAAGTTTCATCAACTGTTTTACCCTACCGTAATCGCGAGATCCAAAATTATAGCTGACGATTGGCCCAATTCCATCAGAAACACCAAAAAGAAGCATTGTGGCTAATGTACCAACATAGTTAATGGCAGTAAAAGCCGCAACACCATCGGGGCCTTCAATCTGCATAAGAGATACATTGAATAAAAAAGCTGTCACAGCAATTGAAATAGAGTTAATTCCCTCCGAAGAACCATTATACAAAACAAAATCTATACTTTTAGCGGAAAATTTTCCGACAAAAATATTGATGATATTTTCTTTATTCAACATCGGTGAAATAATAACAAAAAGTGCCGATGTATAAGCTAAGCCGGTGGCTAGCGCTGCCCCGCGAACACCTAAATTTAAACAAACTATGAGTAAGTAATCAAGTGAAATATTGACAATAATACTTAAAAGACCGCCATAGAAATATCGCTCGGGTCTTCCTATAATCCTGTTGAGAAAACCAAAATAAAACATTGCACACATAGGCAAGGCAAAAATAGAAATATATTTTATATAACTTGCAGAATCATCGAGTAAAATTTCATTGGCACCTAATAGATCTGCAATTTCTTTATTGAGCGTCAGCCCTAAAAGAGTTATAAAAAACGAAATAGATAAAATAATAATCTTGAAGGTATTAAAACTATTTTGTGCGCTCTCAATATCCCCTTGCCCGAGTTTTAGCCCCACATAACTTTGCGTACCAATACTAATCACCATACTGACACCCACGATGATCTGCATAAAAGGAAGTGCAATATTCACACCGGCTAAAGCATAACTACCAACAAATGTCCCCACAAAAATACCATCTATCATACCTTGCAGGCCCGTTATTACCATAGCAATCACAGCAGGAACACAGTATTTCATAAAAAGTTTTGCTATACCTTGAGTCGATAATATGCTGGGTGAGTTCATTTTTCTTCCTTCTTGTACCTGTAAAAAGCTTTAAATTCGATATAAATGCAGTATAAAGTCTACCACAATATGAGAGTCAAGAGGATTTTTTAGAATCAGATGCTCTTTCTTTTCGCGTAATTCCAGTTTGCTATTTTATTGGAAAACCTTTTGTGAAAAATTATTCCCCCCTTCATAAAACTTTAATATGTGTAAGCTTAGACTTATTTAGTCGATGCTGAAAATCATTGTAACCTGCTATAAATAAAAACCTTTAT
>CAYJHY010000174.1:0-4548 GCA_964369875.1 uncultured Mailhella sp. | reverse complement strand
CAGGTTCTTTTTGCATAAGTTTCAAATCAAGCACGATTTTTCTCCTTTGGCTTATGTTGCGTTATTTTATAGTCATTCGTATAAAATTAAATTTTTCTGAAAAACATGGTTAATTTATCCTTTACTTTGCCCCTTGGCAAGGATAATCTTTATGGCAGAATTTTTGATATATGTCATTTCGGTTTGGTGTTTCTTTGGAGGGGGAAAACCCCTTTTGTGTACAAAAGGGAGTTTTCCCCCTCCACCCCCTTTCCTCAAAAAACTTTAATAATGGGAGGGTAAACTTATAAAAAGTATGTTTTTATTATATCATACTGTTAGGTTTAAAAAGAATTGGAATGGCGAGTTTTTATAGAATAAATCTTCCTTTTAGATGGCGCTTCGGCTCACCCGCAAAAAACGTGTTTCTGCATGTCCTATGCAGATTGTAGGCATTGTGAACAAAAATATCTACTTAATGTTAAAGTTTTTTGTGGAAAGGGGGAGGGTTTTGGGAGGGGGAAAACGCTATTTTTTGAAAAAAATAGGTTTTCTCCCTCCCAATAAACAAAAAACAAATAGACTAATCGAAATGAGGGAACAATGATAGCGATTTTGGATTATAAAGCGGGGAATCAAACAAGTGTGTTGCGGGCCTTGCAGTCTTTGGGGATTGAAGCGGAAATCACAGCCGATAACGAGCGTTTGCTTGTGGCGGATGGGGTAATTTTCCCCGGAGTCGGTGCGGCGGCACAGGCCATGAACAGATTGCAATCCGAGGGGCAAGATGTTTTGCTCAAAGAAATTGTCGAACGTAAAATCCCTCTGCTTGGAATTTGCTTGGGCTGTCAAATTATGCTTGAGCATAGTGAAGAAAGCAATACCAAAACCTTGGGACTTGTGGCGGGAAAGTGCTTACGCTTTCCGAGTGATTGGCAAGAAGACGTACAAAATGCTCAAGGCGATGTAATCGGTCAAGAAAATATTCGTATTCCTCATATGGGTTGGAATAGCATCGAAGTTAAACAAGAAAGTCCTTTGTTGAAAGATGTGAAGAGCGGTTCCACTGTGTATTATGTGCACAGCTTTTATCCAAAGCCTGAAAATGCCGAAGAATTGACCTTGGCAACGAGCTGTTACGGTGAAGAATTTTGCGCTATTTTTGGCTATGATGGTTTGTGGGCTATCCAGTTCCACCCTGAAAAGAGCGGTCAAGTGGGACTACAGATTTTAAAGAATTTTGACACATACTGCCAAAATCAAAAAGGAAAATAGGGGAAAACGATGGCTGCTAATTTATGTAAACGTATTATTCCTTGCCTTGATGTTCGTGACGGGCGTTTAACGAAGGGCATTAAATTTGAAAATAATATAGACATCGGCGATCCTGTGGAAACGGCAAAACGTTATTATGAAGAAGGTGCCGACGAGATTGTTTTTTATGATATAACCGCTTCCCACGAAAAAAGAGGAATATTTCTCGATGTGGTGGAGAGGGTAGCACAAAATATTTTTATTCCCTTTTCTGTGGGCGGTGGAATTTCCTCTGTTGAAGATATGCGTGCCGTGCTTTTGGCGGGAGCGGAAAAGGTTTCGATCAACTCCGCGGCTGTGAAAGAACCTGAGCTTATTTCCAAAGGTGCAGAAGCTTTTGGCTCACAGGCTATTGTGGTGGGTATGGACGTTAAGCAAGTGGAAGTAAGTGAAGCGATTCCGTCGGGCTACGAAATAGTAATTCATGGCGGCAGAAAGTTTTGTGGTATTGATGCCATTTGGTGGGCGAAGCGTTGCCAAGAGCTCGGAGCAGGGGAGCTTTGCGTAAACTCCATTGATGCCGACGGCACAAAAGATGGCTATGAACTTCACTTGACACGTCTTATCAGTGAGGCCGTTACTATTCCCGTGATTGCTTCGGGGGGAGCAGGCAAGCCTTCTGACTTGGTGGAGGCTGTGACCACGGGTAAGGCGAGCGCCGCACTTATCGCTTCCATTGTGCATTACGGTGAATACAGTATTGCCGATCTTAAAGCCGAATTTCAAAAAAATAGCATATCTGTAAGGTAGTTTTATTTGCTTGTATTTCTTTTTTTGGGGGAAGTGAGTTCCCCCAAACCCCCTCAGCTATTTTATTTTTACTTGCCAAAGCAAGTAAAAATAAAATTTACGGGATTTCCAAAGGGAATCATTCCTCCTCTTTTATTTGTCGGGGAATATGAGGGATGAAACCCCTCAAATTGGAAAAATGGTTTCTAAAAATTTGTTGCAAATAATCCGACTGGACTTTTTAAAAACCTATGGTATATTATTTTAGCGTACAGAACATAAAATCTAAATCAGAGGTATTTCAAATGAGTGCATATGTACAAAAATCTTTTATTTTTTCTTTAATGTTTTTCTTTTTGCTTGGCGGTTGTGCTCCGTACAGCCAAGATGCAGGCTCCATTGGGAAATCTCAAGAATATCGCGTGGCATACGGTGTAGTACACTCCATGAAGCCTATCACTATCAATAGTGAGGGCGGAGCGACTGCCGGTGCAATCACAGGCGGTGTTCTCGGTGCGGTTCTCGGTAGCCTTATCGGTGGAGGAACCGGTAAAGTGTTGGCTTCTGTTGGTGGTGCCGCTCTCGGTGCTGCAGGCGGTGGTCTTGTGGGTAATAAAGTTGGCGGTCATAAAGCCTATGAAATTACAGTAAACGGAGATGATGGCAGAGTATTTTCCATCATTGAACACCAAAGTGTAAATGTTTCTGTCGGCCAACGTGTACGTCTTTTGCTTGGCAGTGATTTTTCTCGTATTGAACCTTTATAATAGCCGGGTGTGTTTTCGAAGTAATCTAAAACACGCCTTGGTTTAGAACAATAATAAGCAACCTTAGCCCATGGGAGATATTATGCTTGATCCAAATAAGAGCATTCTTTTTAGTGGCGGCGCCGCCGGAACCGAAGAGTTTTTCGGCATACAAGCCGAAGCTTTCGGAATAGAAGAAGTGAATTTCAGCTTTGCAGGACATCAAATCGAAAGACAACGTGGAATAAGGGTTTTAACCGGCGATGAGCTCGCTCTAAAAGACGTCAGCATGACATATGTGGCAAAACTTTTGGGTCGTGAGTACACCAAAGCTCCTTTGTTTCGTAAGGTTTTGCAGTCTATTTGTTGGCAAGTAAGTAGTGGACAAGAAGTTGTGGTTGTGGGCACTATTCAGGACGACAACACCGTTAATGGCGGAACAGGCTGGGGTGCTGAATTTGCAAAAATTTGTAATAAGCCCTTACTTGTTTTTGACCAACCACAAAAAAATTGGTTCCGCTGGCATAAAGACGCATGGGTAGTAGAAAATAACCCTGTGCTTGTGAACAGCCATTTCACCGCAACGGGCACACGCTTTTTGCAAGACTGTGCAAGAGATGCGATTATTGATTTGTTTAAACGTTCTTTTAAATAATAAGAGAGCTCTGCATAATTATAAACGAAGTCCTATTTTCTATATTTTATTCAAAATATAGGATCTGTAACGAAATGGAAATTATGCAGAGCTTTTATTTGGTTTTTCAGGAAGGGGAAGATTGAGGGGGAAACCTTATTTTTAACTCAAAAATAGGGTTTCCCCCTCAATCTTCCCTTTTATTAAAAAAAATATAAATAATATTTGGTTTTATAATGATAGGTTTACAAGCAAGAGGACTTCTCAGTGGCCTCGGGGCGCAGTGTTTATGGGGATCCGGCATTTTATTTTGGGCCCAACTTGCGTATTTGAACGAATTGACAGTGCTTTCCCAACGCATGCTTTGGTCTTTTGTTTTTGGCTTTATGATTTTATTTTTTACGGGTCGTTTAGGAGAAGTTAAAGAAGCTCTTTTAACAAAGAAATCCTTAGGGATCCTTTTTTTGGCCTCCCTTGCGTTATCGCTAAACTGGATACTTTATCTCTGGGTTCTCAATCATGAGATGGCCTTGGAGGCCAGTTTGGGCTATTATTTTGCTCCCATTCTCAATATTTGTATAGCCAGAATTTTCTTCAAAGAGCGTTTAACTAATTTGCAATGTATAGCCATGGTCTTGGTGTGTGTTGCTGTAGGCTATGCCACCATCTCCTATGGGGATTTTCCTCTTTTTGCTTTTTTGATTGGCGTAAGTTTTGCGGCGTATGCCTATCTTCACAAAATCATACGCATTGACCCCGTTCCGGCCTTTTTTGTGGAAATGCTGTGTATAAGCCCTTTTTGTATCGTTTGGCTTTTGTATAGTGAGCCCCAAACTTTTGGAATGTTTGGTTATGGCACAAAACACTTTTTTTTGCTTGCGGCAAGTATATTTTTTACCGGAATTCCCTTGATGTTTTATGCCTTTGCCGTTAAGACTTTGCGTCTTTCCACCATTGCTTTTGTCCAATACCTTAGCCCCAGTGTAAACTTTTTATTGGCGGTTTTTGTGATGGGAGAACAGATAAAATCTTCGGACTATGTTGTTTTTCCTCTTATTTGGTCGGCGCTTTTCTTGATAACTTGGAACACGCTCAGAAACCTTAAACGGTTACCCATAAAAAAATAAATCTTTTTCGAGGAATGTA
>CAYJHY010000173.1:0-4594 GCA_964369875.1 uncultured Mailhella sp. | reverse complement strand
TGTGATTCGTAACGAATTTTTGCATCTTCGTAAGATTGACGCGCGCTATCGAGTGCTCTTGTGGCAACGTCAACGGTTCTTGAAGCGTCTTGTAGTTGCAAGAGTGCTGTTTTTACATTCAAGGCAACAGTATTATAAGTGTGTTCGATATCGGCAGTTAAAGCGTCAATAGTTGATTTTACTTGCTTTACTGTGTGGTATTTTTGTCCTGAGGTGAATATTGTCCAGTTGAAAACAAGGGAAAAGGTAGTATCTTCAAGATCAGATGTTCCACCATTAGAAGCTCCACCATTGGCAAAGAAATTACTTCCTTTGGCGTAATATGTCATATTGGCATCGAGGGTAGGCAGAAAACTTCCTTTGGCTATTCCCAAATCTTTTTTTGCTTGCTCCATGGTTTTTTGGGCAATTTGAATGTCGGGGTATTGGGCAAAGGCCTTATTGACCGCGGCATTAAATTCCATCTGGAAAGGAATAAGATTAAGATTTCCGTCATAGTCTGTGTCAGATTCTACAGGGATATTCAGCAAGGAGTTCAATTGAGCTTTGAATTTTTCTCTGTTGTTTTCGTTTTCAATCAAAATAGCCTCGGTTGAGGTCATATCGTATTGTGCTTGTAAAACGTCAATTTTGGGACGTAATCCAATATTAAAGCCGGAAGTGGCGGTTTGGAGTTGCGCTTTTGCTCTTTCCAAAGATTTTTGAGAACTTGCAACGCTTTCAACTGCCATCAAGTACTGTAAAAAAGTCGCTTGAACTTGCGTTGCAATGCTAATTTCTGTACGCAACAAGTCTAATTTTTGTTTTTCGACTTCAAGTTTTGCTTTTTGCGCAGTATTTAATAATTCAAAGCCTTTAAAAATGGGCTGTGAAATGACTGCAGTGAAGGTCGCTGTATTTTCGTCATAATTGTTGCCTAAGGCTCTTTGTGTTTGATTTGCAGAATTGTGAGTAAGTTCGTGATTAAGATGGATACTTGGCCCAAACGCCGATCTGGAAGCACTTAAAGCTGATTGAGAGGCTTCCAAGTATTTTTCGGATCTGACTTTTTGAGGGTTGGCTTGGATGGCTTGTCTGACAGCTTCTTCCATGGTGAAAGTGTATTCGGCCGCAAAAGTTGAAAACGGGGTGGCTAACAAGAATGCTCCAAGTAAAAGAACCTTTTTCATATCAAACCTCTTTATTATATCTTTGATAATGCGAATAATTTCATCTGTAAGTCTATTTCCTATTCGATAAAATGTAAAGCAAAATATACTACATTGATTACAGCCATGTGAATCTAATTTGAGGGGTTTCACCCCTCATACTCCCCACCAAAGGGAATGATTCCCTTTGGAAACCCCATAAATTTTCTTTTTACTTGCCAAAGCAAGTAAAAAGAAAATAGCTGAGGGGGGTTGGGGGAAATCATTTCCCCCAAAAAAAAGAAAAATAAACTAATTAGATTGACGTGATTACAGGATTTTTTACTTCACCCAACTGTTTGCTCTGTTGGCGATACGCTCCAAAATTCTTACAGATTCCACATAGGAATGTTCAAGATTTTGATTGAGATCTTCGTCGTGAACTTCCGGGTGTAATAGGGCGTTATAGGCTGTTGTTTTAACTTGTTGTGTCATTTTTACCAATTTTGTTTTGGTGTTTTCAAGGTTTTTTTCCGCGAGCTGTTCGGCATTTTCCTTGGCTGTTTCCGTCTGTATTTCCGGTTGAGGATCTCCGACAATATTGTTTTCTTCATCTTTATTGCTAAGGAAAAAATAACTCAGTCTAAATACTTGCCTTGCATCGATAAAAACTTCATGTAAGCTCTTTGTAAGGTTTGCGGAAAGATCTTGGTTTGCAGACACTCTTTCGCTGTAAAGCATGATAAGTTGGCTTGTTTTATCGCCCATTCTTTCAAGGTCATCGGCAAAAGCAAGGCTGTTATAGATACGGTTTCGTAATTCAAGGGGGATATCAGAGCTTGTCAAACGTGAGGCGTAGGCACTGATTTCTTCATAGAGTAAGTTTAAATCTTTCTCGCTTGCGTGGATGTAGTCTATTTCTTTGACATTCTTTTGGAAAAGAATTTCTTCAAGGGCGTTTAGCTGTTTCAAAGTGATTTCTGCCATGTGGAAACATTCGTTTTTGAGAGCATCCACCGCCGCGATGGGGGAGGTTTGGATAAGTAACGGGTCGAGGGTGCTGATTTTCTTTTTGGCTTCTTTCTTTTCATCGGGGATTAAAAAGCGGATAAGTTTGGTAAATGGGCCGACAAAAGGAATAAAAACCAGAGTGTTTATAATATTAAGGAAGGTTTGAGCATTGGCAATCTGGTGAGGGGCAGTGCTTGCGGTCAACTCGATAAGAGGAATATAAAAGGGCATAAGGGGATAGAAAATAATAACCGCAATAAGGTTAAAAAGTACGTGGGCGGCACTGGTTTGTTTTGCGGAACGGGAAGTTCCGAGGGCGGCCAGCATGGCGGTGATGGTGGTTCCCACATTCATTCCAAGGATAATGGGCATGGCCGCTTCAATGGGCATAAGGCCTTGGGTTGCCAAGGCGATGGTGATACCGATGGTGGCAGAGCTTGATTGTACAAGCAAAGTGAGGCCTGCGCCTGCCAAAAGGCCGAGAAAATGATTGTCGGCAAACATAAGAAATATATCCTTTCTTTCCCTAAGAAAATACATGGCGTTTTCCATGGTTTGCATGCCGATAAACAAAAGGCCGAAGGCAATAATACCGATGCCCAAATCTTTTTTGGCTTTTGATTTGCTGATAAAATTGAGTAATACACCTGCAATAACAAAGACATAGGCAAAATCTTTGACATTAAAAGCCACGATTTGTCCCGTCACCGTGGTGCCGATGTTTGCGCCCATAATAACCCCAACCGCTTGTTTTAATGTCATAAGCCCTGCGTCCACAAAACTGATGGTCATAACGGTGGTGGCTGAGCTTGACTGTAAAAAAATGGTGGCCACCGTTCCTACAATAACCCCAAGAACAGGGGTTCTGGTTAATGTGGCGATAAGTGAGCGTAATTTATTGTCTGCTAAGGCTTGTAAGGAGTCGCTGAGAAGTTTGATGGCAAAAAGGAAAATACCCACACCACCGAGAAGCTGAATGGCAGTTTGTAAAGACATGATTACCTCGTTTCTATTTTTAGTTTTTTATAGATAACATATTCAAGAGGGTAAAATTTACATATTGGTTTTTCAGGAAGGGGGGAGTTTGAGGGGGGAAACCTTATTTTTGACTCAAAAATAGGGTTTCCTCCCTCAAAAAAATAACCCAATGTAATGCGTGTATTAGATGTTATCAATTTGCCAATTGATGGGCTCCACACCGTTTGCCACTAAAAAAGCGTTGGCTTTGCTAAAATGTTTTGAGCCAAAAAAGCCTCGGTGTGCTGAAAGGGGGCTGGGGTGGGGGCATTGCAAAACTAAATGATTTTTATTGTTGAGCATTTTTCTTTTTGCTCCCGCCGGACTTCCCCATAAAAAATACACCATGGGTTTGTCTATTTTATTAAGTTCCTGAATCACCTTGTCTGTAAAAACTTCCCAGCCTTGATTTTTATGGGAATTTGCTTCGTGTGCCCTGACGGTTAAAACCGTGTTGAGCATCAAAACTCCTTGATCTGCCCAATTTTTCAAATAGCCGTTATTGGGAATAGAGCAACCAAGATCCGTTTGTAATTCCTTATAAATATTTATCAGAGAAGGAGGAAGTTTACGCTGATTGGTTTGCACGGAAAAACAAAGCCCATGGGCTTGATTTACATTATGGTAAGGGTCTTGCCCAAGAAGCAAAACTTTCACTTTATGGAGCGGGGTATAATGAAAGGCGTTAAAAATGTCGTCGGCAGGAGGGAAAACCGTTTGCTCTTTATATTCTTGCAGAAGAAAAGCACGCAAGCGCAGATAATATTCTGCATTAAATTCTTGTTCGAGAACAGTCAGCCAATCATTCGTAATTTTAGGCATGGCAAACCTCTTGTTTTTTATTTCTTGAGAGGGGAACTCTGTTTAATTTTTTCTTGGGAGAGGGAAAACCCATTTTTTGAAAAAAATGGCGTTTTCCCCCTCCCACCCCCGCCCCCTTTCCCAAAAAAACTTTAATTTTGTAGTATTTTCTTTGGTGTAAAAAGGGGTGTTTTATATCTTGGAATAGCTTGAGCCTATTTTTTTCCTGAAAACGCAAAGAATTATTTCATGCCTAAACTTGGCAGATAAAATACTGCCATTTCCCATATGGTAAATGTAAATGCTCGGCCGAAAGGCAAGAAAGAGATGTCTTATTATATCATGCTATACAATTATAAACATGATGTCAAAATATTTATAAAAATGAGTTGCTAACAGGAATTCTTTGGGGTAATTTAGGGCTGTTTTCAAATTATTCCTTTTGTATTTATGGACTGCGTCAAACTCCTTTTTTGCTCAGGTCATGTACGTTTTATGTACACTCCCATCGCAAAAAAATCGTTTTCCTTGCCAAAATTCAAAATTAATTTAATTTGGAAACATACCCTTGTGTATTATATTTAAAATCTAGGCATAATTTGACGGAAAACAATATTAATGGTTAAGGTATACCATGT
>CAYJHY010000172.1:0-4695 GCA_964369875.1 uncultured Mailhella sp. | reverse complement strand
GCATAGGATATGCAGAGCCACGCAGTGCGAGCGAAACAAGAACCACGTTTCTTGTAAGCGAGAGCGAGTGGGCTACAGGACGTAGCCCCGAGTGTCATCTAGAATTTATTAGTATTAGGTTTGATAAATAAAATTCATACACATACGCCATAGTATTTTTTATTAAATAGACATATTTTTACATATTAAAGTTTTTTGAAGGGGGTTTGGGGGAACAATTTTTTACAAAAAATTTTCCCCCAAAAAGTTCAAACTGAACACAAGCATCTATAAAGTTATTTGAAAGGAAGGGGGAGAGTTTAAGAGGGGGAAACCTTGCTTTTGTTCACAAAAGCGTGGTTTCCCCCTCTCATATAATCTAAAAAAATCTTCAAAAACTATCTTTCAGTCCAGAGGAGTCTTTTGTTTTTGATTTTAAGGCGACCGAGGTTAAGACCATTCCAGCGCATCAGAGCATTTTTACCTTTCAGGTCTGTGGTAAGGCTTTGCCCTTGCAGCAGACCTTTTATGGCGTTAATGCCGTCGATGCCTTCAAAGTCAACTGTGGGTAAGGAGCTGTCGAGGCGCAAACGCGGAGAGAGTTGTATATCGCTTCCTTTGCTGACTTTCCCCATATACATGCCTTGCCAAGCAAAATTCTCGGGCAAAAGAGAGGCTTTTTCGTGGACAAAATGAATACTGTCGCCGAAAATACATATTTTACCGTGGGGTAAGGCTTTTGGATCAATGGCGGTTTCTTGGAATATGCGTGAGGAAAGTTCTTTTCCCCAAAGTGTAGGCTCAGTTTTGATAGGGTTTTCGAATACGTCATCGGATACATTAGGGGCGGTACTATTTTGGGGTTTTTGTAATTTAGCCACAAAAAAGCCTTGAGTGTCCCCTAGGCGGGGAGAGAGTCGCCACACTTCTCCGCAGTCAAGAAGAGCATCATCAAGCACAAAATCGGGTAAGGGCGGAAGTGGCATAGAAAGAAGCCCCAACTCTTCTTGGGCATAAAGCACTTGTTTTTCATTTTCTTCAATATTTGTGGTACAGGTGGAAAACACCATGGTTCCACCGGGTTTCAAAAGCCTGTTTGCTTCTTGCAAAAGCTCTTTTTGTAGACGGATAAGGGGTAAGGTTTTTTCATCTTTCCACATGTCCATTACTTGCGGATTGCGCTCAATGGTTCCCCAACCGCTACATGGGGGATCAAGCTGAATGTAATCAAAAAAAGCATCGGGTAACGGTAGGTTTTGCCCTTCATAGCAACAACTTGTCGCTTGGGTAAAGTTCATTTGTTGTAAATTTCTGCGTAAAGTTGCAAGCCGTGAGGGTGAAACTTCATTACCGATAATAAAGCCTTCTTGCCCAAGCATAGAGGCCAGTTGTCCTGTTTTGCTTCCGGGGCTTGCGCACATGTCAAGAACCAAGGCTCCCTTCGGAACTTGCAAAGCCACAGGCGGAAGCATAGATGCTCTGTCTTGAATGTATATAAATCCAAAAAAAGCCGCCAGAGAAAGCCCTAAAGAAAAGGGTTCTTCCAGCAAACGACAAGCATTTGGGGTAAAAGTTTCTTCATGCCAGCTAAAACCTTGAAGCTTTAGCAATTCTTCCACAAGAGGCTTTTCCTGTACTGTACAGACCAAGCGAAACGAACGTTTGTAATTTGTCATATTTTTTTTACTACTTAGATTAAAAAATTCCCACTTGCCAAATCTATAAAAAAAGGCTATATGAAGTCAAGTTATCATTTAGTAAATTTTCCATTTGATTAGCTTTCTTTTGGAATAAGTTTATAAAATCAAATACAACGCATGGGTATACAAATTTTTTTGGAGACACTTGCAAGGAGATCACATGCTTCGCCCTATTTTAACCATTTTTTCCTTTTTAATCTGCCTTAGCATTACAGGACAGGCGTTTGCGGCAACATACGCAATTGCCCCATTTAAAGTGAACGGTGGCAGTGGTTATAGCTATTTACAAACCGCTATCCCTCCCATGTTCAACTCCCGCCTTTTCCTTGCCGGAACCAATGAACCTGTAAGTAAACAAGATGCACTCACCAGACAAAATCCGGTAGAATCTAAAGCTGCGGCTGAAAAACTTCGTAAAGAATATGGTGCTGACTATTTGGTTTACGGAAGTATCACTATGATCGGTAATAACGCCAGCCTTGACGTAAATGTGGTTGGTGCTAACAGTGAATGGCAAAAAGCTACTCAAAACAATGTGAATAACCTCTTTAATTCAGTTCAAATCGTAGCAGACAGCATTAACTCAGAAATTTTTGGAAGAACTGTGTCTCAACAAGCGCCTACTGCCAATCGCGCCCCAATTAATAACGCCATTATCAGCAATGAAGTAGCTCCTCAACATGACACATCCTATCTCAACCCAGAACTCCGTTATCAAGGTGCTGAAAGCCAACGTACCCGTACTCGTCCGCTTGACTACGCCTCTTACGGATTTGAAATTGCTGACTATAACAATGACGGACGTACCGATGTAGCCATTCTAAGTCGTAGTGCTATTAACATTTACCAATACAACGACAACGATCTCAACCTCCTAGCTACTTATAAAATCCCTACCTCCTACGAACCTGTGCGTATTCGTGCTTTTGAACAAGACGGCGAAACCTATCTTGTTTTTGCGGCTCATGAAACCAGCACAAACAGCTCAAACAGCCTCATCCTTAAAATGACAGGTTCTAAAATAGAAAGAGTTGCACGCTCCAACTATTATTTGAGCGTTGAACGCGTAACACCTTACGATGCTCCCATTCTTATCGGCCAAGCCCATGACAAAACACGTTTTGTACGTGGTGCCGTTTACCAAATGCGCTTTAATGGATCTAACGTAAGCAGAGGCGGCTCTATTTCTCTTCCCAAAGAAGCTAACGTCTTTAACTTTACGTGGCTTCCCGGCAATGCCAATGTAGGTGGAAACCACCTTTTGGTAGTCGATAAAGACGACAAAGTTATCGTTTTCAACGAAAAAAATAAGCGCATGTTTAAAACAGAAGAAATTTTTGCAAGTACAGGTGTTGGTGTCAAAAGAACCCGTGATATCACCGGCTTTGCCTCTGTTGAAGGTAGCCAAGACGTGCTTTATTACTACATGCCCATGCGTATCCTTGTGAGTGATCTTGATAACAACGGTCAATACGAGGCGATTACCGCAAAACCTGTAAGTACTGCCGCAGTTCTTCTCAATAACTATCGTACTTACTCTCAAGGTGAAGTGCATGGCCAAATTTGGGACGGCATTGGACTTAGCCTGCTTTGGAAAACTCGTCGAATTAAAGGTACTATTGTGGATGTTGATATAGCCGACCCCAATAATGACGGCGTGACCGACCTCGTGGTTAACGTTAACACCTACCCCGGTACTCTCGGCTTCAGCAGTATTAAAAACATGATTGTTCTTTATCCGTTAGATACAAGCAATATCGATAGCAACGCGGTAAACTATAGCGAATAATTTCAAGTATAAGCAAACGAACATCAAACAAAAAAACACAGCCAATCGGCTGTGTTTTTTTGTTGCAAAAAGAAAAATCTGAATACGTTTTAATAGATAACAAGCTATTTATCAGTTTTCTGCGTACCAGAGCCACATTATTTCAAGTCTCTTTAGACCTAAAAGTCGCAAGTGAGCTACAGAACGTAGCCTTGAGCGTCACTTTATGGACAAACAAAAGGGATTTTCCCCTCTCCAAGAATAAGCAAATTGGAAGGGCGTGTATGAGAAAGTATTTCCAATAAACATAATTCTGTCAATACTCTAAGTGCGTTAGATTTGCATAGATTGAATATATTCGGCAAGTTCCTTATCTTCTGTTTTAATGTGATTAACCAGATTAGCCAAAAGAACGGTGATTTCAACCACAACAATGGATGCGCTTTCATTTTCTAAAGTTTTTTTGAAAAGTTCATTGAGAGAACTTTCAAACTTTTCATGACTTGCTTTATGGCTATGATATCCGGGATAATCAAAATTGACTTGCAACTCTTCTTCATGTTGGAAATGTGAGCTGACGTATTTTAGGAGGAAGATTATGGCTGCATCAATACTTTCTTTGCCTTCGCCCGCAGCTATTTTTTCAACAAGATCATTGGCGGCATTAAGCAGGCATTTGTGCTCATAGTCAATGATTTCATTGTTGGTTGCCAAATCCGGTGTAAATTCGTACTTCATAAAAATCCTCCGCTAATTTACAGTTCTTAGTTTGGCTGAATATATACTATACTCCAAACGACAATCTTAACGTTAACTATACGTTCCTTTATTATATAAGAAAATTGAAAAGTTAGCAAATTAAAGTTTAATGTAAGAAAAAGCCTCCACAAATTTTATTTGCAGAGGCCTTTACAGCTAAGTTTTATAAACCTTCGTTTTTCAACGCTTCGGACTGAGCAAAGGTTGTGAGAGAATCAATCATGGAATGGATTTCCCCGTCCATAAACCGATCCAATGAGTATTGGGTCACGTTGACACGATGGTCGGTGATACGGCCTTGTGGATAGTTATAGGTACGAATTCGTTCAGAACGGTCTCCGCTGCCAACTTGAGACTTTCTATCGGCCGCCATTTCGTTATGATGGCGTTCTTGTTCGGCTTGCAAAATTCTTGAGGCCAAAACTTTCATGGCTTGCGCTTTGTTTTTATGCTGAGATTTTTCGTCTTGGCAGGTTACTACTGTTCCGG
>CAYJHY010000171.1:0-4713 GCA_964369875.1 uncultured Mailhella sp. | reverse complement strand
GAGCTACAACCCCATCCGTTCGTATCTTTTGCCAAAAAAGCTTATACTTGTCAAGTGAAAAAATAAATAAAAAATATTTTTTTGTGGTGATTGAAAAAAAATACGATATTTCAAATTGTTATTGTTTTTATTTCTGTGCAGTATACGTGACTAAGTATAGTATAGGGGGCAAAATGACCTTGCTTTTCTATGATTGGGTCGTCCTTTCCCCATAATAAGCAAATTGGAATAACGTGGGTAGTATCAAACGGTTCAGTAAAATTTATTTACTATTATCAGTTTTTGGGGTATGGAATAGTAACTTGCTATTGGGATGATTTTTTTATAAAACAAAGGTTATTGCATTTTATAATTAGGTTGAAAAAGAGAATAATTAACAAAAAGTCGTGTGGGGATAGTATGCATATAGATATTGTTGACGGTGAAACTTGGCGAGAAAAACTCGAGGCCTTGCCACGCCTCAGTTCTTCAAGTGTAACAGCATTTTATGAGCATAGAATAGGGGCAATTTGTAAAGATGTTCGATATTTACTTGCTCCTATAGATGATCACTTGGTGCATAGAGGGGATGGTATTTTTGAATCTCTCAAGCTAGATCAAGGGAAAATTTTGGAGCTTGATGCACATATACAAAGACTTAAACGTTCTGCTGAAACCCTCGGGCTTGTTTCTCCTCTTGCTTGGGACGAATTACGTGAGATTATCATTGCAGTGGCTCGCGCGGGCGGTGAACCGGAAGGAACTCTAAAGCTTCTTATGGGACGAGGCGAAGGGGGGCTTGGTATCAGTCCAAAGGAGTGTCCTGTTGCCAGTTTTTACTGCATAGCCGCAAAAACGAATCCTTTGCCTGCCAGTTTTTGGGAAAAAGGTCTAACTGCCTGTCGCAGTAAAATTCCTGCCAAAAGTGCATTTATGGCACAGATTAAATCTACCAACTACTTGCCTAACGTTTTTATGGCGCAAGAAGCCGAAGACAGAGGTGTAGGTGTCAGTATTTGTTTCGATTATAACGGGTATCTGGCTGAGGCTGCCATCGCCAATGTCGCCATGATAGACGCAAAAGGCGTGTTTGTGTTGCCTCACTTCAGGCATGCTCTTCCCGGTACAACCGCCCTTCTTGCCAAATCGTTGGCCGAAGAATGCATGCAGGTTGAAGTTCGTGATATTTATGAAAAAGAGCTTTACGACGCCAAGGAAATTTTACTCCTTGGCACAGGGCCTGAGTGTGTAGCCATTACTCACTATGAAGGGCAAGCTATCGGCGAAGGAAAACCCGGAAAAATGGCTAAAATGCTCAGGGAGCTGATTCACACTTCACTTCTTACCGGTGGAACACCGTTTTTAGATTAGTTTTGTGTTTTAGATTTAGTTTTTGTGTTTAGATTTTGTTTCTTGGGGGAAATGATTTCCCCCAAACCCCCTCAATACGCCCACGCTTTATACTTCGTATAGAACGTGGGCGTTTGAGTGACCTTGTGTTAACCGTTATTAAAAAGTTTTGTGGGGGAGAGCTCGAGAGATGGTAACTTTCATTTTACAATTCAGGTTCAAAAGTTCCCTCTCTCGAAAAATAATTCATGAAACATGGCTTAATCTCTTTTTTCAAAAGTGAATTGCATTTGTTTGCTATACAAAAAGCGTTGCCCAAAAAATAGTCCTAAGTATACGCTAATACAGACGGTTGCGGAAATAGCGATCATAATTGCAATTTGGTATAAGGTAGCGGAGCTTGGGTCGGCGCCTGCCAAGATTTGCCCTGTAAGCATGCCCGGTAAGGAAATAATTCCCATACTAATCATGGAGTTTATGGTAGGGTAGAGGGCATTTTCAAGGGCGGAACTTACGTAAGGGCGTAAAATGTTTTGTGGGTGTACCCCTAGGGTGAGCAGGCAAGTATTTTTTGCTTGGTTGTTTTGCAAGTTTTCTTGGAAAGATTTGAGCGCTAAATTAAAACCGGTCATCGCATTACCGATAATCATGCCTGCAATGGGTATGGTGTATTGTGGGTTGAAAAAACTTTGTTCTGTAATCACTGTCACAAAAAAAATAGGGATTAGCGTACAGCAAAGAATAAAAGATGCGGCGATACAGCGTTTAAATTCTTTATTGAGGCTGATTTTTTCATGTAAAATCCTACGAGATGCAAAAGCAAGCATAACTATAATGTATATGATTGTATAAATCGGGTATGGATTCTCAAATAAGTATGCCAGTATATAGCCCGCCAAAATAAGTTGCATGGACATCATAAAGCTTGCAAAAATAAGTTCTTTGGCTTTGTTGATTTTAGTTATTTTCATAATAAGTAAAACAACCAAGAGTAAAAGGTAGACACAGGCAAAGGAATAAATATTTATTTGATGCATAACATTCTCGTATAATCAGTTTTTGGTAGGAATGCCGTTGAAAGCTGTTCCGACGTGCACATTAAAGGGTTTCGTAAAGGCTGGATAAAGGATTTTGCTACGCTTGAAGGCTTTTCAAGTGTATTTTACTTTGAGCAAAAGAATGCAGGTGACTGTCGTGGCTGACCAGCACAAGTCCGATGTTTTTTTCTTTGGCGTGGGCGCAGATTTTTTCCATCAGCTTTGTGGCGTTTGCTTCGTCTAGGGCGGCGGTCGGTTCATCAAGCATTAGTATTTGAGGTGAAAAAGAAAGGCAAATAGCGAGGAAAACCCTTTGCTTTTCTCCACCTGAAAGCTCATTACAGGATGTATCCAAATCTTTTGGGATTTGACACAGTGCTAAATATTTTTTCATTTCCTCAGGTGTGATACATTTTTCTTCTCTGTATTCATAAAAAACTTGAAAATTTTCTTCAATGGTTTTTGGGAAGAGAAAAACGGTTTGGGGAACGAGTAAAACCTCTCTGCGTATGGATAATGGAGTGTAGCTTGCAAGCTCTTTACCCAGATATTTTACGCTGCCTTCCGTAGGATTGAGCATGCCGTTCATAATTTGGAATAGGGTGGATTTTCCCGAGCCGCTTTCACCCTGAATAAGGCTGACTTGTCCTGAAACAATGTCAAAATCGGGGTAGTTGATTTTTCCCCTCGCTTCCACATTTTCTAATGATAAAAGAATTTTCATTTTGAACCTTTATTTTACTTCGAGTTTTAGTTCTAATAGTTGTTGACGTGCTGTTTGTAAAACCTCTTCACCAAGTTCGGTGATACTGAAAAAACGTCGAGACTTTGGATTGTTTTCGTCTTCTAAATAACTTTTGAGCCAGCCGAGTTTCTCCATGCGGTGGAGCATGGGGTAAAGAGTTCCGGGGCTGACATCATAACCGTGATGCTGTAATTCTTTGAGCATCCACTGACCCACAAGAGGGGCTTCTTTGGCGTGGTGTAAAATATGTATTTTCCAAAATGCTACAAATATTTCTCTTTGCATGGCTTTTTTTTGCATATACTTTCCTTTTTTTGACAAAAATAGATATTACGATTGTCGTATACGAAGAATGTATACGACAGTCGTAATATGTCAAGTTAAAATTTTCTTTTTTATAGAAAAAATGTCGAAACCTTTCAAAATCAAAAAATTCTCGGAAATTATACTCGGAATAAAGAAATTATAATTTAACAATAATTGATATATGGTTTTTCAGGAAGGGGGAGTTTGAGGGGGAAACCTTATTTTTGCCTCAAAAATAGGGTTTCCCCCTCAAAAAATAAAAAAAAACAAAAAACAAAAAATTCATCTTCCGTCTTATTTTCAACTTGACCATTGAGGCGTTGGGACGTAAGATGAACACGTTTTAAAGTATCGTTCTTTATGGTGAAGAGCGTTTACTTATATTGCGCAAAGAAGCATAGTTCGCACATAGTGCGTTCTTTATGAATTTACTGTATAAATTAAGGAGTTTTGAAATGGCAAAGATAGAACCTACCCCTTACATTTGGTTTGATGGTAAACTTGTTCCTTGGGCTGAAGCTCAAGTGCATGTGCTTACGCACGGCCTGCACTATGGTACAGGTTATTTTGAGGGTATGAGAGCCTATCAATGCTCCGATGGAACTTCTGCGGTGTTTCGTTTGCAAGAACACATGCAACGCCTTGTGAATTCCGGTAAAATTTTAGAAATACCCGTTCCTTATTCTGTAGAAGAATTGTGCAACGCAACCATCGAAACCCTTACAGCCAACAAAATGAAAGACGCGTATATCCGCCCTCTTTCTTTTGCCGGCTATGGTGACATGGGAGTTTTGCCCACAGGTAATCCTGTTCAAACTATTATCGCCGCTTGGAGCTGGGGCGCGTATCTTGGAGCCGATGCTCTTGAAAAAGGCGTGCGCGTAAAAACTTCTTCTTTTGCCCGTATCCACCCAAATACCCATATGGGAAAAGCGAAAGCTGCGGGTAACTATGTAAACTCTGTGCTTGCCAAAATCGAAGCTGTGCGTGACGGTTATGATGAAGCTATTATGCTTGATACAGCAGGTTACGTAGCAGAAGCGACAGGCGCCAACATCTTTATGGTTCGTAACGGCGTTATCAAAACCACTCCTTTGACTTCTATTTTGGAAGGCCTTACTCGTGACAGCGTGATGAAGGTTGCTGCCGACCTCGGTTATGAAGTCGTGGAATGCCAGTTCTCCAGAGATGAAATGTACTGTGCCGATGAAGTATTTTTTACAGGTTCCGCCGCTGAAGTGACTCCTGTTCGTGAATACGACAGAAGAGTTATCGGCGAAGGCAAGGCAGGCCCTG
>CAYJHY010000170.1:3623-4717 GCA_964369875.1 uncultured Mailhella sp. | reverse complement strand
TTGTCCATTTCACAGAGTGGGAGCCTGAAGTCGGAGGTCATTTTGTTCATAAGTCCGAGGGCAGTTTTGACGGGGATGGGGTTTGTTTCTACAAACATGGCTCTTGAAACGGGTTCGAGGAGGAAGTGTAGTCTTTGGGCTTCTTTTATGTTGCCTTCAAACCAAGCGGAGCATAGCCCAGCGACTTCTTTGGGAAGGATGTTTGAGGTTACGGAAATGGTTCCGCAAGCACCGACAGCAAGGGAGGCGAGAAGAGTGTTGTCGTCGCCTGTGAGGAGAACAAATTTATCGTCGGTTTGCTCGATGAGGTTTGATACTTGAACAAGATTGCCTGTAGCTTCTTTTATGCCGATAACATCGGGGAGGTTTTTATACATTTTCGCCATGGTGCATGGGCAAACGTTGGAGCCTGTTCTGCCGGGAACGTTGTAAACGAAAATGGGCATAGAAACTTCTTTATTTATAGCTTCGTAGTGCCTGTAGATACCTTCTTGGGTGGGTTTGTTGTAGTAAGGGCTGATAAGAAGAGCCGCGTCTGCGCCGGCTTCTTTGGCAAACTTGGTAAGGCGAATGGCTTCGGTTGTGTTATTGGAACCTGCTCCCGCGATAACGGGCACACGTTTTTTTGCTTGGTCGATGCAGATTTCAATGGCTTTTTCATGTTCTTTATGGGTAAGCGTTGCGGATTCGCCGGTTGTTCCACAGGGAACAAGGCCGTTAATCCCTTGCTCAATTTGCCATTCGATAAATTCTCTGTAGGACTCTTCGTCAATGTTTCCATTTTTAAAGGGTAATACTAAAGCTGAAATTGCACCTTTATACATATTCTTTCCTCATCTTATGGCCTTAGGCCTTTTTGTTTACCAGATATTGTGAATGGAAGGTAAAATTTGATCCATAACTTCTTGCATACTCATTGAGACGGTTAAGCCTGCGGCGTTTTTGTGACCACCCCCGCCAAGAGGTGTGAGCACAGATCGCACATCGTCATCACCATGAGAACGCAAACTTACCTTCACTATTTTTTTGTGGGGTTTGTGGTCTTCGCGCATGAGCATGGCAACCCGTACCCCTTTTATTCTTCGGATTTGTTC
>CAYJHY010000170.1:0-3523 GCA_964369875.1 uncultured Mailhella sp. | reverse complement strand
TGAGCATGGCAACCCGTACCCCTTTTATTCTTCGGATTTGTTCAATAAATCCTTCCAAATCTTCTTTTGTTACTTCGTATTTTTCAAAATAAGCGTAGGGGACCTGAACATAGGCAAATCTTCCCTCTTCAATCACTTGTATTTCTTGGAAAAGCTGACCCCAAAACTTCAGCTTTTTTAGGCTGCCGTTATGGCTTAGTTTTTCTTGTATTTCGCTTATATTTATGGGAGTTTTAACGACTTCTATGAAGCATTCAAGCACGTGATTGTCGGTATTGCCGTAGGTGAAATTACCTGTATCTGTGCAAAGGGCTACATAGAGTGATTCGGCCATTTTGGGCTGATAAGTAACGCCTAGGGCTTTTATCAGCATGGCGATCATTTCGCCTGTGGCGCCCATTTTGGGATTGACCCAGTTATACGTCCCATAGTGGGGATTGCCAAGATGGTGGTCGATTACCATTGATTGATAATTGGGGAGAAAGTCAGCTGTTTTTTCTCCTAGTCTGTGAATGTCGCCACTGTCTAGGGCTATGATAAGTTCGGGGATAAAGGGGAGTTTTTCTAAGTCGGTGTGGTAGAGAGAAGGGCATTCTAAAAAGCTCAGCCAATCGGGCATTGGGCTTTCATTATAAATAAAAAACTCTTTGCCAAGCGCATGGAGGGCGTAGCCCAAAGCAAAGCTTGAGCCAATAGCATCGCCGTCGGGCTGTGCGTGGGCACAAATCATAATCCTATTGTTTTTAACAATGGCTTGTATAATTTCGTTTGGCACCGTTTGCCTATTCATAACCGGCCTTTATCACCTGATTTTAGAGCATTTCCAATACAAAATAATTCTGTCAGTGCTCTAAACACTTCTTTGGAGCATGGTAGATTGAAGTGCAAAAGCTTGAACAGAGCGAGCCTTGTTTGTTCTGTAAATGAGTTTTTTGAAGATAGTTATGGATTAGAGTGTTTTCAATAATCAATAATCAATAATCAGTGAAAATGCTTTAAGAGGCTAAAACGCCTTGTAACTCTTCTCGCAATCTCATGATGGTGGCGTAATCTTCGTTTACACCGTCAATATTATCTGCTCTTAATTTTTCTGTGAGGGTTTCGATACAGTTAAAAAGTGGTACGGCGCTTACATTGCCGGCAACACCTTTTAAGGTATGAGCGGCTTCAAAGGCGGCCTTATAGTCTTGAGTGTTCAAAGCATTTCCGAGGGCATCAAAAGATCCATCATCAACAAATAAGTTCATACACATAACATAGAGATCTGTGTCTCCTACAAATCTTTCTAAAGCGTCGTTTGTATCGCATCCCCATGCTTCCAACTTATTGATCATAACCTAACTCCAGCTCATAATATATTTAGAATTATTACGTTTATATATAAATCTCAGACATTCAAAAATCTTCCCAAGATTAAGTAATTACTGTCATTTTTTTGATAAATCCACTTTTTGTATAAGACATGTTGCAGAAATGGCTTTACCATGCACATCGGTGTCAAAGTGATAGGACATTTTAACCCGAACTACTTGACCGCAAGTGTTCTTCACGGTCATAAAAATTTCTGAATGACGTTCACCACGCAAAAGAGCGTTGAAGAATGCATTCATTTCTTCTTTGTTTGTGTCGAGAACAATTTCGTTTTCAGTAAAGAATTGATTCGCATCGCCAAACGTTTCTGGTAATCCGTATTGTTGTTGCCCGTACGCGTCTACCTGAAAACTTTTTGTTTTTAAATCAAATTCCAAAAAAGAAACATTGCAACTTGACAAGGCACTCTTAATTTCTTCGAGCGTTTCTTTAGTCTTGAATTCCATTTGTTTTGTATGGGTAATATCCTCAAGGCAAGCCAAGAAAAGATGCTCTGATTGAGAAGAATAAAGAACTTTTGCGGTCATTTTGTGCCAGCAAGGCCTTGCAATGTCAGGATTGTGTACTTCATACTCTACGGACATTTCATTTCTTGTGTCGCAAAGGGTGGTAACCGTGTTTTGAACACGCTCAAGGTCTTTTTCGGCAATAATGCTCACATAACTTGGGTAATCAAAATGACTTTCTTTTTGCCCGCCCATAACTTTTTGATAAAACTGCTCGTTACCGCGAAGGAAGCGTAAGCTGCCGTGTCCCCATTCAAAAAGCCCGTAGGAACCGACAAAGGATTCAAAAAAGATGTTGAATTGAGAGTTGGGGTCCCAAATGTCTTCTACGCTGACAAAAGTGGAATAGCTGTCTTCATTTTGCAAGTCTTCTCTTTTTTGGTTGAGTAAAAGCTCTTCAAATTTTTCAATGGGAAGGGGCTTGGAGAAGAAATAGCCTTGGCCTGTGTAACAACCGATACTACGTAAGAAGTTAACTTGTTCTATGGTTTCGACACCTTCAGAGATAACAGGCAACTTTAACCACTTGGCCATGCTTACCACAAAGTTAATAATATTATTGCCTTTGTTAACCAAATCAAGGTTACGGAGTAAAGTCATATCAATTTTCAAAACGTCTACAGGCACTTCATTTAACATATTAAGAGAAGAGTAGCCCGATCCAAAATCATCCATGGAAAGGGTGAATCCCCTTTTTTTCAACTCAGAGACAGTTTCGATGAGTTGGTCTGCGTTTTGGGTGTATGCTGTTTCTGTAATCTCAAGTTCAAGAAGATGGGGCGGTAAATCAAACTCTGCCATCATATTGGAAAAAACATCGCAAATATCGGGGCGGTAAATATCCACACGTGACACGTTCACGGAGATAGGGATAAGATTCCAGCCCTTTTCCCTCCACTCTTTGAGGACGGAACAGGTTTTGCGCCAGATATAGACGTCAAGTTCTGTGATAAAACCATTTCTTTCAAAGACAGGAATAAATTTATCGGGGCCGATAAAGCCTTTTGTGGGATGAATCCAGCGCACCAAGGCTTCCGCACCTACGATAGAGAAGTCTGCCATGTTGAATTTAGGCTGTAAATACACATGGAACTGTTCTTCACGTAAAGCGGCAGTCATTTCATTGGTGATGTCTTGCTCTTCTTTAAGTTTTGCAAGGTGTTTATCATCATAATAGGCAAAGAAACAGTCGTATTTGCCCACTACGTGTTCAAGAGCCAAACTTGCTCTGTCGCACATAACATGTATGGGAAGCTCTCTGTCTTCAATCACATACACACCAAAGTTGACGCTGATTCTAAAGTTGAGCGGGTATTTATTGATTTGTTCTATAAGAATATCCGCATACTTCATAACCTTTGCAGGGTCGTGAGGCATACAGACAACAAAAATATCGGCACTATAGCGAGCACAGACGGTTTCTTTGGCATCGGCGTATTCGCCGATAGTATGCGCAATATAATTTAGAAGTTTGTCACCTTCTTTTTCTCCAAAGAAATCATTAACCATCTTGAAACGTTCGATATCCATGTAAAGAATGGCGTATTCTGTTTCGGGGTGAGTGACAAGAAGTTCGTTAACTTTAACAAAAAATGTTGCTTTATTATAAAGACCTGTAAGGGGGTCACGTTCTGCGGTGTTTCGGA
>CAYJHY010000169.1:0-4724 GCA_964369875.1 uncultured Mailhella sp. | reverse complement strand
TACCTTGCCACCGCATACCAAATTGACGTTCAAGAACTTATGGATTTTATGGCAAGCGAAGAAAACCAAGAAAAAGCCCATCAAGAAACCGAAGAAAGTTTTGACATTATGGCCGATGTAGTGCTTTATCCCACTCTTTATTATGTTAACGACGATAACGAACGCATTTTTATTTCTCGCGGTTTTGTGGAGTACGAAGAATGCAATCGTCGTTTACAAAAAGCCATGCAGAATGGCACATGGCAAGACGAAACCTCACAATCTCAAGACAATACAGACAAAGATAATCAAGAGGGACAATACTGCACCCTAGACGGCAATTGCGGGTAAATCATGTCTGAACAAACAAAAAAAAGGCTTCTGAGCCTCAGCGAAGCAGTACAAGTTGGGCAAATGATATATAGCCTCAACACCGACAAGCAAGGAGTCTTGACCCTTGCAAGCCAGTGTGGACTTTTTCTGCCACAAATTTTAAATGCGCGCAAAAATCATCTTGAAAAAAATCCAAAACCACTTAATCAAGACGACAATCCAGCCCAAAACGCAAACAATCCCCTCAATACCCACGAAGAACTCAACCAAGCCAAAGATAGTTTTTATTTTGAATGGCGAGCTCTCGTACATGCCGCAGTTTTACACGCCCTGTCGGAATGTGCACCTGCCGTAGTGGTGGTGGAATATTTGCGAGGCATACAGTCTTGTCTTATGCACGAAGAAGCAGACTACACCCTTGAACTGGGGCACGCCTTTGTCGACGACGCTTTCAACGCCTACACAAAACTTGCCATGGAAAAAGCACCCGAAGCCACCCCAAAACTTTTACTCGAACGCTACGCCCGTCTTGATATCGAAAGCCTAAATACACCAAACTGTGAAAGCGATAAACCTCTTATCCAAGGGGTCGCTCTCCTTTCCGCTACCATCGCCATGCTTTTTGCCACTTGCATGGATGCCCTCGAGAAATATGATTATGATTTAAGGTAAATACTATTTCTTGGGAGAGCGAAAACTTTTTTTGTGAACAAAATCTGCATAGGATATGCAGAGCCACGCAGTGCGAGCGAAACAAAAACCACGCTTTTTGTGAGCGAGAGCGAGTGGGCTACAAGGATGTAGCCCCGAGCGTCATCTTGTTAGGTCAAACAAAAAAGCGTTTTCCCCTCCCAAACCCTCCCCCTTTTCAAAAAAACTTTAATATTTGGGGAAATTTTCTATATCAAGCTTTGTCGTTACAATAGATTATCTTTTATTTGTCTATAATTATCGCAAAAGCAATGACATTCTGAGGAGAGATGGAACATCACGACTTGAGAATCCATATCACCGTTAGTTCCGATTACAGAAAGGATGGCACATCCTGACGTAACTAACCTAAATTTACAAAAAATTTTCCCCTAAAAAACTCAAAATAAAAACATAATGAACTTTAAGGATATTCAAGGAAAACATGTTCCCAAAAACAGGCTTACGCCGTCATCTTTTCTCTTTAACAGGTCCCATTTTTATCGAAACCCTTTTAGTGATGGTTCTCGGTTTTATGGATGTGCTTATGCTCAGCCAAGTTTCGGACACCGTCGTAGCCTCGGTGGGCTTTGTGAACATGCTTCTTATGACCACCTATATGCTTTTTATGGTGGGGACAACAGGGGCATCGGTGGTTTGTTCTCAATATATAGGTGCAGGACAGCAGGAGAATTTCACCCAAAGTGTAGGCGCCGCCCTTATCTTTAACCTGCTCATGGGAGCGGTCACCAGTCTGATTTTTTTCTTTTGCTCCAAAGAAATTCTGCTCCTCATGGACATTCGCCCCGAGCTTTTAGACAGCTCTTTCCAATACGCCACCATAGCAGGCGCAGGCTCACTCTTTGTCAGCATCAATATGGCACTATCCGTTGTTTTACGTTCGTGCAATTTTAGCCATTACCCCATGTATGTTTCCTTAGTGGTCAATATTTGCAATATTATCGGTAATTACACTCTTATCTTCGGTAAGTTCGGCTTCCCCGCCCTTGGGGTCGAAGGCGCCGCCCTCTCCACAGTTTGCAGTCGCTTTGTAGCTTTTTTAATGCTCTGTTATATGCTCAAAAGGCGTGCCCTCAAACTTCCCCTTTTGCCACAAATATTTCCTTTATCTTCTGCTCTTATCGATAAATTCAAAAAAATTCTCTTTATCGGTCTGCCCTCGGCAGGAGAAATGCTTTCCTACACCCTTTCTCAGCTTTGTATCATGTATTTTATCAATCAACTGGGCACGGAATCCGTAGCCGCAAGAACCTATCTGGTAAACCTCATTATGTTCACCTTTGTTTTTGCCATCTCCATCGGTCAAGGTTCCTCCATTGCGGTCGGTCAACTTATCGGCAAGAAAAAGCATAGAGCCTCACTTCTATTGGGTAAATACAGCATACGCGTGGCAATTTATGTTTCCGTCAGTCTCTCCGTTCTGCTTGCCCTTATCTCTCCTTTTATCCTCCCCCTCATGACGCAGAACCCCCAAATTCTCGCCATTTGTCTCATTATTTTCTGGATAGATATTCCCCTTGAAGTCGGGCGTGCCGTCAATATCCTCGCCGGAAAACTCCTCGGTGCCGTCGGAAATCCCCAATACCCCTTCTATGTCGGCATTATTTTTATGTGGCTTGTCGCCACCCTCGGAGGCTATATCCTCGGACTTGAACTACATTACGGTCTTATGGGTATGTGGATCGCCTTCACCTTCGACGAATGCATTCGAGCTGGCTTCCTTTGGCATCGCTGGAATAGCGAAAAATGGAAAAACAGAGGTTTTGTAAAGTAGAATTAAGGGGAGCAAAACTATAGGGGGCAAGCCCCCTTATCTTTTACTCCCCTTCTACCCCTCTTTTGTTTACCCCCTAGCGTTCGCCGTTTGCTTCACTTCGTTCAGCTTAAGGGCGAACTTGTCCGAAATGTTCTTTCATTTTTTAAGTTATGTATTGCGTCATCGACTTCCCTCTCACTGCGTTCGGGTGAAGTTTTTAGAATTACCGTTCCTCGTTATTTCGTATTCATAATGAAAGAGTAGATATGTAATTTTTATTAAATAAGCTATACGTTCACAAAATAAAGTTTTTTGAAAGAAATTTTGAGGAATAATTTTCCCCCAAAAAAAACTTAAAGCAAAACGTTATAACCTCACGAAAACGCAATACACGAAAGTGAGCCCCGAGTGAGGAACGAGCGAGAGGCGAAGAAAGTGAACGAAAACACAAAATTAAACAAAAGAAAGGACGTTAAAGAAAGCGTTCGCCGTTAAGCCGACGCAAAGGAGGCAAACAGCGAACGCAAAGGGTCAGGAAAGGGGTATTCTAAAGGGGAAAAACTAGGGCTTTCCCTTGGTTGTCCCCTTTAGAGGATTCTACACATAACAACGTGGATGCGCTTTTCTATAAATGGAATGTAAATTTTCAGAACTAAGGTGTGTATACAGTTCTGTGGCGCTTAAATCACTATGCCCTAAAAGCAATTGTACCGAACGCAAATCCGCCCCTCCTTCCAAAAGATGAGTAGCAAAACTATGTCTTAGGGTATGCGGAGAAATATTAAGTCGGATATTTGCAAGGAGCCCATAGCGTTTTATTAACTTCCAAATGCCCTGACGGCTAAGTTTTTTTCCTGAGCGATTAAGAAATAATTCCTTATCCACATCGTTCACCGAGCCAAACTGCGGACGGCAATCTTCAATATAGCTGTTTATGAGTTGACAGCTATTATAATGGATAGGCACAAGGCGTTCTTTGCCCCCTTTGCCAAAAATTCGAATCACTCCGCGCTGAAAATCAATATCCGTAGCCCGTACGCTGATAAGCTCGCTCACCCGAAGCCCTGCAGCGTACATCAACTCTAAAATAACCCTGTCTCTTTGCCCAAGTTTATTGCTTGTATCAGGGCTTTGCAAAAGATTTTTCACATCGGACATACTGAGCACATCGGGCAAATATTGCGGAATTTTTGGCGAATCAAGCAAAGCGGCAGGATTTTCTTTCAAATGACCTTCTCCCGAAAGCCATAAAAAATAACCTCGTATGGAAGAAATTCGTCTTGCCGTAGTGCGTTTCCCATCTCCTCTTTGCCTCAAAAACACCAAAAACATCAATAAATCTTCTTCATCAACAAGTGAAATATCGGTAAAAGCCTTTTCTTTCCAATCTTCCAAAAACTCGCCCAAAGCTTGAATATCTTGCCTATAGGCTACGGCCGTGTGAGCAGAAAGCCCTTTTTGTGCCAACAAACTTTCAAGCCACTCCTTGGCATACGGTAAAAATTTATCTTTGATATCCATTGTACTCTCGTTAATCTTTTTTTGAAGAAGGATTAGGATTCTTGAGGAGGGAAACCCTATTTTTGAATGTCAAAAATAAGGTTTCCCCCCTCAAACACCCCCCTTCCTGAAAAAACAATTATAGCTATATATTTTACAAAATAAATTAATAAACAAATTTGCTACATACCTAGAGCAGGCAAAAGCTGACCTCTATTCTTGCTTTTTGCACTTCAATTTCGCTACGCTCAAATGAAGTGTTTAGAGCATATCTTATGAGGTTGTGAGCTTAGTATTTACTGGATATGCTCTAACATACTATAAAACAAGAAACTACACTATTAAAGTTTTTTTTGGAAAAGGGAGGGGGCTTGGGGGAGTGAAAAACGATTTTTTGTTCACAAAAAAGGTTTTTCCCTCCCCCAAAAAAATAAACAACACTCTC
>CAYJHY010000168.1:0-4744 GCA_964369875.1 uncultured Mailhella sp. | reverse complement strand
AACGCAAGGGGTAACGAAAAGGGGATTCTAAGGGGAAAAACGTAGGGGCTTGCCCTTTGGTTTTTCCCCTTAGCTGTCTTATAAACAATGCAGATTTTATTAAACTATTATAGATAAATCCTTTCTTTGTAATAAAATAATACTCATTCAGAATCACGCTGATTCCAACACCTAGTAATAACGCATAACCCGAAAGTGAGCCCCGAGAGAGGAACGAACGAGAGGCGAAGAGATAAAGCAGAAAATAAAATTCAAGAAAAGAAAGAACATTTCGGATAAGTTCGCCGTTAAGCCGACTAAAAGGAGGCAAACAGCGAACGCAAGGGGTAACGAAAAGGGGATTCTAAGGGGAAAAACGTAGGGGCTTGCCCTTTGGTTTTTCCCCTTAGCTGTCTTATAAACAATGCAGATTTTATTAAACTATTATAGATAAATCCTTTCTTTGTAATAAAATAATACTCATTCAGAATCACGCTGATTCCAACACCTAGTAATAACGCATAACCCGAAAGTGAGCCCCGAGAGAGGAACGAACGAGAGGCGAAGAGATAAAGCAGAAAATAAAATTCAAGAAAAGAAAGAACATTTCGGATAAGTTCGCCGTTAAGCCGACTAAAAGGAGGCAAACAGCGAACGCAAGGGGTAACGAAAAGGGGATTCTAAGGGGAAAAACGTAGGGGCTTGCCCCTTGGTTTCTCCCCTTAGCAAACTTGTATTAAACAATAAAATTAAATAAAAAAAGGACTGCATTTTCATACAGTCCCAGTTCTAAAAGAGGTTACAAAGGAAACACCTTAAAAAGGGGTTCCCAAGGGTGCCCCCTTACCCTTATTCGTCGTCAGAAGCCATGCCAAAAACCTTACCGATTTTTTTCATTTCTTTTTTGAGTTTGGAAGAAAGCTTTGCTTCTTTTTTCTCGCTCAAAAGCTCAAAGGCTTCCAAGAGTTCGATTTGTTCGGGAGTGAGATCTTTGGGGGTTTGCACAATCACTTCTACAAGCATGTCGCCTGTTCTGCCGCTTCCGGGGAAAGGCAAGCCTTTTTCCTTAATGCGGAAAACGGTGGCGCTTTGTGTGCCTTTGGGGATATCGAATTCAATATCATCATCAAGGGTTGGGATAGAGGCGCGATAACCGAGAGCTGCTTTGGTGAAGCTGATTTTCATGGAGTAAATAAGGTCTTGTCCGTCACGGTCAAAAACTTCATCAGTACCCACATGCAGAACCACGTATAAATCACCGTTAGGCCCGCCGTTTCTGCCTGCTTCCCCTTCACCGCGAAGACGAAGGCGCGCGCCATTGTTAACACCGGCAGGGATATGTACGCTGAGTTCTTTATTTTCTTCCACAAGCCCTTCGCCCTTACATTTGGGGCATGGTTTTGGGATGACGTAGCCTCTGCCATGACAAACATGACAGGTGGTGGCAAATTGGAAAGGCCCTTGGCGTCTGTATACTTGTCCTGAACCGCCACAAGTGCCGCAAGTTTCTCTTTGTCCACCTTCGGCAACGCCTGTGCCTGTGCAAAGATCGCAAGTGGCATGGCGAGGAATGTTTAAGCGGATATCGTCACCTTTGGCCGCTTGGCGAAAGGTGATTTCGAGATTATAGCGTAAATCATCGCCTTGGGTTGCTCTTGGCCCTGAGCTTCTGCGCCCAAAACCAAACAAGTCTCCAAAAATATCTCCAAACTGTGAGAAAATATCTTCGGTGCTGAAACCGTGTCCACCCATACCGCCCATGCCATCGGTGTGGCCAAAGCGGTCGTAATGGGCTCTTTTTTGCTCATCACGCAAAACATCGTAGGCGGAAGCCGCTTCTTTAAATTTTTCTTCGGCAACGGCGTCCCCGGGGTTTCTGTCGGGGTGTAACTCAAAAGCAAGCTTGCGGTAGGCTTTTTTTATTTCTTCTTGGGAAGCGTCACGACTGACGCCTATAACCTCGTAATAATCTCTTTGACTCATCTGTTAAACCGTTCGGTAAAAAGGTTTGTGTATATTATTTCCATGCGAAAAACAGTGACAATAAAAAAGAGCTCCTAGGCTCTCTTTATTTTGCTCCAAGTGAAAACTCTGTAAAATATCTTTCCGCATGGACTATATAATTATGATTTAAAATAAGGCAAGGCGTATTGCCTTGCCTTTGAAAACTTTTTTGAAAAAAACATTAATCGTCGATGAGATTTTTTTGCAAATCTTCATCTTCACGTACAGGAGAGAAAAAGCTTTTGTCTTCGGGGTAGATCTTACCGGCTGCGATTTCACGCAAAGCGGTGACCACTTCTTTGTTTCTACAGCTGATAAGGGGTTCATAGCCTTGACGGAATTGGCGCACACGTTTGATAGCCATTTGTACCAATAGAAAACGGTTATCAATACGTTGTTGGCAATCTTCAACTGTTATACGAGCCATTATGTCCTCCAATTGCAATTTGCAAAGGTGCTAAAATTGAGACCTCGATAAAATTCACTTTGCGAGGTCGAAGGGAGCGTTTGTGAAGCAAATGCGACCACAAATCAAGAATAGGCAAAACGACGCTTTTGCCGTTAAGTGATTGATTTGTGTGTCTTTATCTGCAAAATTATTATTTGTATTTCTACATAAAAACAAGATATAACCAAATTTGTAATTATATAGGGGCTTAAACTTGTCAAGCGGAAACTTAACTTAATATTTTATATGATAAAACTTGTCAAGTTAAAAAAATTGCAAATTTATCCTTTTAAATTCACATCATTCCAAGTTATTTTAAAAATAGTATAATAAAAATATACTTTTTAAAAATTTACTATCTCATTATTAAAGTTTTTTTGGAAAAGGGAAGGGTTTGGGAGGGGAAAAACGCTTTTTTGTTCACAAAAAAGGTTTTTCCCCTCCCAAGAGTACTTGCTTTCAATAAAAACAATTTTTACTTTCTTTCTTTTTTATACTGACCGCCCGCAACATAGAAGGTGTCTTCTACTGAGAAAATAGCTAGCGGGTCGTGCTTGAAAACCATTTCTTCCAATTGTCTGAGGGCTGTTGTTGTGGTAATGGTCATAACAACTTCACGAACATCGTGGCTATAACCACCGAAAGCGGGCATAAGGGTTGTTCTGCCTCCAAGTTCTGCGATGGCATAGCAAAGTTCTTGCCCTTTTGAGGTAACAATCCAAACCATTTTTCTTTGGTTAAAGAGTGCCACCACATAATTGGTCACTTCTTTCACGATAAATATTTGGATAAAGGAAATAATAACCAAGTCGATGGGAATGCTGGCCAAAGAAAGGGAAAAGAGCACCGTGTTAAAAATAAAAGAAGAGGTGCCGTTTGGAATATTCCATTTTTGAAAAATGTAGACAGTCACAATATCGAGGCCACCGCTTGAGCCTCTGGTTCGAAGCATGAGTCCGCCCCCAAGGCCGAACAAGAATCCTGATAAAATACTGGCGTATAGAGGGTCTTGAACGGGCACAATAACGCCTTCCAAGAACATTCCCGCCACCGTTATGGCAACGGTTCCGTAAATGGTGTATACAGTAAAGGCAAAACTGAATTTGACCATGCCAAAAATCAAAAGTGGAATATTGAAAATCAAGTTCCAAGTGGTACTTGGGAAAAGACCGAAAATATACTCCGCAAGCAAACTAAGCCCCATCATGCCGCCCGTGAGGAAGCCGTGGGGGGCCGCTACGTTTTGCACGGCTACGGTGACGCAAACCGCACCGATGGTCAAAAGAAAAAGATTCCATAAAGGATAGTCGTAAAGTCGGCGTTTTAACATGAAGAACTCTCTGCTTATGGTTTTTGTGTATGCTTCCAGCCATCTTGACCCACTAAATCCACAAAGGTTGTGGGGCCACAGTCTTCTTGAGTATAAGAGTGACCGTGCTTGATGACCCGAATAAGATGTTGTCTTTGTCTTTCTTGTCCGACGGGAATAAGCATGATTCCACCATCGTTCATTTGTTCAAGAAGTGCCTTTGGGATGGTTGGCCCTCCGGCCGCCACTATAATTCTGTCGTAGGGAGCATAGGAAGGCATCCCCAAAGTTCCGTCGGAGAAAAATAAATTCATACTGTGATAGCCCAAGACTTCGCGCAAAAAATGTTTTGTGTTTTCATAAAGCTCTGCGATACGCTCAACGCTATAGACATTAAGTTCCATTTCTTGCAAAACTGAGGCTTGATAACCCGATCCCGTGCCTATTTCCAAAATTTTCATGCCGGGTTTTGCCATAAGCAGTTGGCACATGTAGGCAACTACGTAAGGCTGTGAAATGGTTTGACCGCCTGCAATGGGCAAGGGTCTGTCATCGTAGGCGGTGGCTTGTAAGGCCTCTGTCACAAAAAGATGTCGTGGCAATTTTTCCATAGCTTGCAAAACAAAAGGGTCCCGTATTCCGCGTGCTACAAGCTGTTCTTTGACCATGCGACTACGAGCGTATTTATAAATGTCGTGGGCGCCTGAATAGGCTTGCAGTTTCGGCAGAGGGGAGACAGGGCGAGTTTGTTGTGCCACTTCTTTTGAGCGTTCTTCTTCCTGTATGGCTCTAAGTCTTTGTTCTTCTAAACGCCTCTGTTCTTCCAAAAGTCTTTGCACTCTCGGGGTTGGCTTTGTGTCAAAAGTGGTCAGAGGGCTTTGGATAATTTCTCTGTTTTGTTGAGAATCTTTCAAATAGGCATTTTTAGGAGTATTTGACATACGACACGTTAGTTCCTTGGTTTCCGTACTATCTATATGTTTTTGGAAATCTCATGGGAGGAC
>CAYJHY010000167.1:0-4745 GCA_964369875.1 uncultured Mailhella sp. | reverse complement strand
ACAATAGGCTCTAATTTAGTCCACATTTCATCAGAAATATCATGTCTACGTTGTAAATTGATCATATATACACTCCAAGCGGGTATTTTATTTGGAAAGTATATAAGTTTTTCTCAAGAAAGTCAATCTTGCGTCGACACTATCTAATTTGTTTATTTTTCTTTTTTTTGGGGGGAAGTGATTCCCCCCTCAGCTACTTTCTTTTTACTTGCTTTGGGAAGCAAAAAGAAAATTTAGGGTGTTGCACTTGAGAATGTAATTTACCATCATTCCCTTTGGTGGGGAGTATGAGGGTGAAGCCCCTCAAATTAGATTCACATGTCCTTCTTGCACAGAATCTATCAATAGATTTGACTTGCTCCACAAAAAAATCTATACTTTTATAATAAAAAAATGTGGAGTTTCTATGAAAAATTCTTTCTTTGACATTGGAGATTTTAAATTTACAATAACAGTCACCATCTTATTTATAATATTAACTTTCATCATCATAAGCATCTCAGCTTTGCAATTAAATGTCCAACTCATTGCTTTTCTTTTGGGTTTTATGACTCCAAAATTACTTCTCATTTTTCCGGTTGTATTCGCCGTACATTATCTTAGCAAAAAAAGTATCTCAAAAAAAACTATTTTCAATATTTGTTATTTATATATTGTATTATACAACTTTGCCGGTGACATCTACCAACTTGCCATAGCGTAATTTTTCAATAAAAATTATGCAAAAAAATAAACTATTTTCACATCGGAAATAGTTTGTTTTTTTTAAGAAATAGTTTATTTTCTATTGAATATTTTCCGTCAGTCATTTCTTAAAAAGGAGTTACCATGTCAGACACACTCAAATATATATGTCCACGCTGTGACGGCCCTTTAAGGTTTAATCCTCAAAAAGGTCTTTTATGTTGCGAATACTGCGACAGTGAATACAGCGAAGATATTTTCAAGCAAGAACAAGCAAGGGACGGACAAGTGGAGGGCTGGCAAGAGTCCGACACAACAGACCTTGTTGGTAATCCTGTACAGGTCGAGCACACAGAAAAAAACGAACCATCAGAACAGGCAGAACAGGCAAAAGAAGCCAACGCCGCCCATCCGATAGATTGGCAAATTGAGGGCTATATTAAAGAGCATGAGGTGATGGACACGCAACCCGGCTACTCCTGCACTTCTTGCGGTGCCGTTATTGTTTCCGACGGCAACACCATTGCAACGGAATGCATGTATTGCACCAACCCCACCGTTATCGAAACCCATATCAGCGGAATGCTGACACCTGACTATATTCTACCGTTTACTGTAAGTAAAAAAGACGCCCAAGACATTTTGACGAAATTTTATAAGAGTAAAAAACTTATCCCCGATGAATTTGTCCAAAACAATAGAATTGAAAAAGTCGCGGGCATGTATGTTCCCCATTGGCTTTTTTCTTGTGTGGGTTATGGTGATTGTGACTTTCCTGCAAGAAATTCAAGCACCCACAGAAGAGGTGATTATCTCGATACCGTGACCGAACACTATAGAGCCAGCCGAAAGGGAACCATAAAATTCAAACATATTCCTGTGGATTCCTCTATAAAAATGGACGACAACTATATGGATGGTTTACAACCCTATAATTTGGATGAATTAAAAAAATTCAGCCCCCAATATATGGCAGGTTTTTTTGCGGATAAATTTGACGTGGATGTTGCTGAGTGCGGAAAGCGTGCCGGCACACGGGTGTATGGTTCTCTTGTGGAGAATCTCAGATCCACCGTTACGGGCTTTGACGTCGTAGACGAAGGCCACGCCAAAGTGGAAATGCATGACCAAGACATAAGATACGCGCTCTTGCCCGTATGGATGTTCCACCTCAAATATAAAGATAAGGTTTATCCTTTTGCCATCAATGGACAAAGCGGAAAAATTTCAGGCATATTGCCCATTGATAAGCGCAAAGACAAAATTCAATCATGGAAATATTTCTTTCTTTATCTTTGCATGTATCTCCCCGTGTTTGTTGTTCTGATCTACCTTGTCTATACTATGCAATAAATGGAGTTTAAAATGAAAAAAACATATACTTTTTTAGTTTTTATAATAGCAGTCGGGTTTTGTTTTTTGAGCTCCGATAACATTGCAAGGGCGTTTCAAGGAGAAGGCTTTTTGCAAGCCGAAAATTCAAACTCCCTTTTCCCCTCCATAGGCAATGTGGTAAAAAATGCTACAAGTCAGTTTTCAACGGACGACAACGCCTCACAAAATGACACTTCGCAAAACCAAGAGCCACAAGTAAACAATAGCAACCAAGTGCGCAATAACCAACTCCCCATAACCACACAAACCAATACCTTTAATAACCAAAACCAAACGCCCCCTACAAGTCAAATGCAGTTAGGGCGCTCCTATGCCGTAATTGTGGATAACGCCAATGTACTGAGCCCCGAACAAGAACAGCATTTATTGGAAAAAATCGAGAAGCTCAAAACAGATTACAATTTTGAATATACTCTTGTTACTATAGCACATAACGTTCAACAATCTTTAGCCCTTGCAAAGAATTTTAAAAACATCAACACCCACAGAAACGGGCTTGTGTTTGTTAACAATATTAGATTGCGTGATTTTGGTACCAACCCAAGAGGAGCAGCATTCGAAATGTTCAATGGCAAAGCAAACGAAGCGCTTCAAGACCACATTATTCCTCATTTAAAAAACGCTGATTACTTTGGTGCCTATAACGCACATATTGATTTTACAGCGGAACTGCTTGCCCTTGATGCACAAGGAGTGGAGTTCGATTACTGGAGTGATGAAGAACTGCTATTTGTCGCCCTTGCGATTCTTGGCTCACTGATTGCCGCAGCCTGCACAAGCTCCTTTTCTATGAAAAAATTGAGAAACTCCATGAACACCACAGGTGAAAAAACAGAAGCTTGCGATTATGTACTTCAAGGAAGCTTTAATCTAAAATATGAAAACAATCATTTTGTTCATAGAGAAACAACCTCTGTTTATAGTCCGCAAAAATCAAACCATTCAGGATCGTCTTCAGGCGGTGGAGGTGGAGGCGGAGCAAGCGGAGGCAGTTATTAACTCCGCTTTATTCCGGTTTGCTTGTTTTTGGGAGGGGAAAAACCCCTCCCCCTTCCTCAAAAAACTTTAATAATGAGACGCCCAATTTTAAAAAAGAAAATAAGACAAACATAGATAATTAAAAAAGAAAATAATTTCCCCTATTGTTTAATGTGTAATTTTCCGATAATATATTTGTATGGATTGTTTTTATATAAAGTAAAGTTCTTATACCTTGTTTTGTTTAAATTCATGGAGGAATTTACATGAAATTTTCGGGGAAATATTTGCAAAAAACTTGCTTTTTTGTCTTATTTTCTGCATTTGTCCTGAATGGCTACAATGCCTTTGCAGAAAACCAAGAAGAAAACAAGTATGTCGGTGTAGATGCTTGCATTGATTGCCATGAAGAAATTGTAAACATTTATCGTAAAACATCTTCCAAAGCAAAAAGTGATAAGAGCGTGCTTCTTATGCGTGAAAAACTTACCACGCAAGAGTTTCAAGGTTGCCTATCTTGTCACACCACAGGTTATGGTGAACCCAGTGGCTTTAAAAGCTTTGAGCAAACCCCTCATTTAGCCGTAGTCGGTTGTGAATCTTGCCACGGTATGGGATATTTACACAGCCAAGACGGAAGCCCTGAAAGTATTATGCGTACGCCCCCCTTAGAACTTTGTGAAACATGCCATGATGCTTCTAAGGTCGAGCCTATACATTATGACGGCAGAATTCATGCCGGCGGTCATTAATCTTTTTTGATGAAAGGGGGGATATACTTATGTTTAGAAACTCAAAATATATTGGCCGCAAATTTTCCATACTTATCACTGCAATGATGGTCATAATCATCAGTATTGCCGTGGCATGGCTTACGCTCGCCAACAGACAAAGATCTCTGTTACAGATGGAACACGCCTCTTCTGTTGTGGAAGAGCTTATCCAAAATATTGTTTATCGCCCCATGATGCAAGGGGATGACGCGGCTACCCGTGAAGAGGTTCGGTTTTTGGGGGAAAATAACCCCGATATGTCCATGTATATGTCCAGTTTCTTGGGAAAAATAACCTATTCCACAGAACAAAACATGGAAAGAAAGCCCTTGGCGCAAGCAGATATTCCCCCTGAAGTAAAAGAAGAAGCGGCTCGTGCGATCAAACAAGACGAAAAATTTACTCACCTTACAGAATATAAAGACAAGTGGTATTTTAGTAAAACAAGCAGTATTCTCAATGAAAGACGTTGCTATCATTGTCACGGTTCGTCTCAGCCGATTCTCGGACAGTTTACCATTATTAATGACGTGACTCCGCTTATGACAGAGTTGAGTAATTTTTCCTATCGAACTATTATTATAGGAATTTTTGTCATAATCCTTATGGTCGCTCTAGCCAGTCTTTTTGTGCGTAGGGTTATTATCAAACCTCTCAATCAAATTTGTGATATAAGCACAGAGGTCAGTAACGGTAATCTTGACGCGGATTTCCATGTGGGCGGACAAGACGAATTTTATACGCTCAGTCACAATATCGGCATTATGGTGCAACACCTTAAAAAAGAAATGGGTTTTGCCAAAAGTGTGCTTGACGGTATGTCTGTGCCCTATCTTATGATTGACACCGACAGAAAGGTAACCGCATGCAACAAAAGTATTTTAGAAGCCTTTGGCGCCGATATGCGACCTGAAG
>CAYJHY010000166.1:0-4746 GCA_964369875.1 uncultured Mailhella sp. | reverse complement strand
TTTTTATGTCCTTGTGTCACAGTTTCGCTGACCACTTTATAAATATTTGGAAAAATTTCAGCAAAGTTAGAAGGAGAAATTCTTTGTGTCTCAATGAACTTTACTGCAATTTCTTTACTCACTTGCAAAATTTCTTTTTCCATACGTTCCATTATGGCCTCCTAAAAATAATATTTTTTTCAGTTTCCAAACCTAATAAAGCAAAAACCCGCCATGGGGAATGGCTCTGCTCACCGATTGAGGAGATACCGACGGGTTAAAAAGAAAAGGGTACTCCCCTTCCCTCTTTGTTTTAATTTGAAGTACAGTTCATTGTACCTATAAAATTCAAGTAACCTAAGAATGGTAAAACATTTTTCACCCCCAACAGCTTCCAATTATTAAAGTTTTTTGAGGAAAGGGGGAGGGTTTGGGAGGGGGAAAACTCCCTTTTGTACACAAAAGGGGTTTTCCCCTTCCCAAGAATAAACAAATTGGAATGACGTGTCTTACATGCCTTGCATAAACAAGTTTTCAGCGTCTTGCGTTTCTTTACTGGAATCGCCTTCCACGACATTAATGCCTGAAGAAACTGTCGTACCTACATAAAGAGGAAAACCACCACTTTCAGCAGAAGAATAATATACGCTATCAGGTTTTACAAAATCATTCGTCGGATATAGATCTAAGGCTTGTTGAGCATAATCAATATAGATAGGTAATGCCGCACCACCACCGGTTTCACCACGCCCCAAAGACTGAATTTGGTCAAATCCAACATAGGTCGCAGTTACCAAATCAGGTGTAAAGCCCACAAACCAAGCATCCACTTCCCCATTGGTTGTACCGGTTTTTCCTGCAACAGGTTGTTCTAAAACTTTAGCTTTTGTACTCGTTCCAAATTGAACAACGCCTTGCAATAGCTTTGCCATTACAAAGGCATTTTCGGGACTAATGGCAGTTTCAAACTCAGGCAGTTGTTCATAAATAACATTACCCCAAGCGCCTGTTATTTTGTGGATAAATCGAGGTTTAGCCCTTTGTCCGCCGTTAGCAAATGCCGCATAGGAAGTGGCCATATCAACAGGAGTCACTTCACCCGCTCCGAGGCTTACCGCAAGATAAGGAGGTAAATCACTCTTAAAGCCCAGATCTTTTGCTCTTTGCAGTACATATTCCATACCCATTTCCTGTGCAATACGAACGGTACACAAGTTTTTGGAGCGGGCAAGGGCACGATTCAAACGTATAGGACCATCAAAGCTTGGATCAAAATTCTTGGGGCGCCACACTTGTTTGGTCACTTCATCCATAAGCAAGATGGGTGCATCCAAAATGTAGGATCCTGCCGTAAAGCCATAGTCAAGGGCAGCAGAATAAACAACAGGCTTGAAGGAGGAACCGGGCTGGCGCAAGGCCTGAGTAGCACGATTGAACTGATCTCCATCATAAGAAAATTCATAACCACCGACCATAGCAACCACGTCACCTGTTTTAGCTTCCATAGAAACTAGCGCACCTTGTGCCACAGGTATTTGTTCCAAAGCTAAAGGCATCACGGTATCGGGACTCAGTTGTGATAAATGCGTAAATTCCTTTTCAGGATTTTTCATCTTTTTAATTTGCTCGGGAGTGGGTAATTTTAAGGAAACCCAAACAACATCACCGACTTTTAGCACAAGCGAAGCATCTTTTTGGGAATCGGCTTGCCATCGTCCATTAACAACGGGATTAGGTTTACGAGCCCATCCCATAGTTTTCACTGGAACATAGCCCTTATATTCACCGATTCGGACACTTGCGCCTTGCTTTTCGGTGGCTACAACTAAGGCTTTTTGCCATTCGCCTTTCTCAAAAGATTTTAAATTAAAGGGATTATCTTCTAAATATTCATCCATTTTAGAAGCTACAATATTTTCAACAGGGCCAAAAAAGCCTTGACGTTTGCTGAGCTCAACAAGTCCTTTTCTAAAGGCAACATCTGCAAAATGTTGTTGTACGGGATCCATGGAAGTGTAAACGGTCAAACCCATTTCATACACAACATCAGCACCAAAAATACCCATGTCAAAGCCCATTCTTGCGGCATTTTCTTCATTGAAAATTTCAAGCAGTTGACGTCTGACTTCTTCCAAATACCAGCCGCCCTCACGCCCCATAAAAGTTGGCATTGAAGAATATACAAGCTCTTCATGTATTGCGGTGTCGTATTCTTCATCGCTAATCCAACCAAGGGTACGCATCCGACGAAGCACATGCCCTTGACGAGTTTTAGCAACATCCGGATAACGTAAAGGGTTATAGGCAGAAGGAGATTGTGGTAAACCTGCAAGCATGGCCGCTTCGGCGATACTTAGCTGTGATGCATGTTTATTAAAGTATGTTCTCGCGGCAGCTTCAATTCCATACGCATTATTGCCCAAAAATATTTGGTTCAAATAAATAGTAAGAATATCGTCTTTAGAAAGTTGTTTTTCTAAACGATAGGCCAAAACGGCTTCTTTAATTTTACGTTCATAGCTTTTTTCGGGGGTAAGCATAAGGCGCTTTACCACCTGCTGAGTAATGGTACTCCCTCCTTGAGAAATAGAGCCTGATTGCATATTGGCAATAAATGCACGGACAATGGCCATTACATTTACTCCGGGATGCTCATAAAACTCAGAATCTTCAACGGCCAAAAAAGCCTTTGGCACGTGAGGAGCCATTTCTGTTAATCCGATAACATAACGTTTTTCTCTATAAAACTGACCAATCAAACTGCCGTCTCTTGCAAGAACCGTCGTTACTTGAGCTGGGCGATAATCGGTAATCTTACTAAAACTTGGAAGGTCACCCGCCGCCCATTGATAAAGAGCGTATGCTGATACACTGCCTATTATCGCTCCGAGTATACCCAAAATAAAAATAAATTTAAAGAATTTTGCAATCTTGCTTTTCTTTTTTGGTTTAGTTTCTTGAGTTTTGCTTTCAGCTTCATTAGTAAAGGATAAATTTTCTAGACTTGAAAATTCGTTCACATCATTATCAACAGCTTTTGGAGAAATTTCTTCCTGATTCGGCTGTTTATTATCTTCTTGCATACCTTAATCCGTTTAAAATCATTTTATAAAAACAAAAACATAATTCTATAAATTGTGTTTTATGAAGACAAATGACGTGATAAAATTTCATTGACAATAGCAGGATTGCCCTTACCCTTCATTTCACGCATTATCTGACCTACAAAAAAGCCCATAAGCTTGGTTTTTCCACCTTTATAAGCATTCACTTCTTCAGGGTTCGCCTCAATAACTTTAATTACCGCGGCTTCGATAGCCGAACTGTCAGAAACCTGAATAAGTCCTTTCTGTTTAACGAGTTCTTCAGGCATAATCTCACCTTGTGCAATTTCAGAGAAAATTTCACCGGCAATTTTAAAGCTGATTAAGCCATTATCTATTATTTTAGCAAGTTCAGCCAAAGCGGCGGGGCTTATGCCTAATCTTGGCTCTAAACCTTCGGCTACTTTTTGGTTTACTTCACGAAGAAGTGGTCCCAAAATAAGGTTAGCGATTTTTTTAGGCTCAGCATAAATTTTATTGGCGTTTTCAAGAAGCTCAGTAAGGTATGGATCAAAAGCAATAATTTCTGCTTCAGCTTCTGCAATTTGCCATTCTTTTGAAAACCGCATTTTACGTACTGCCGGAAGCTCAGGCATTTCAGATTGCCACAAAGCCAGTTCTTCATCACTGATACACACAGGGAGCAAATCAGGATCGGGGAAATAACGATAATCGTCAGCATCTTCTTTGCTACGCATACCGAGAGTAATATTTTTATTGCTGTCGTAAAGTCTTGTTTCTTGATGAATAGATCCACCATCAAGCAAGATATCTTCTTGACGAGCAATTTCATATTCTATCGCTTTTTGGACATGTCTGAAAGAGTTCAAGTTCTTCAATTCAGTTCTTGTTCCAAATTCTTTTTGACCTACAGGGCGTAAGGATACGTTAGCATCACAACGAAAGCTTCCTTCTTCCATATTACCGTCTGAAACCCCGAGGTTTACAACAATCGCATGCAAAGCTTTAAGATACGCAACCGCTTCATCGGAACTTCTCAAATCAGGCTCACTCACAATTTCAATAAGCGGAGTGCCTGAACGGTTTAAATCCACAAAGCTTACATTTTCATGAGAAGAGTGAATGCTTTTACCTGCATCATCTTCCATATGAATACGAGTTATACCAATACGTTTTTCTTTTCCTTGAACATTGATATCAAGGTAACCTTGTTCGCAAAGAGGTTGTTCAAATTGTGAAATTTGATAGTCTTTAGGCATATCGGGGTAAAAATAGTTTTTACGAGCAAAAATTGATTTTTGATTAATTTTGGCATCTATAGCCATAGCCATACGAGCAGCAAGCTCTACCGCTTTTTTATTAAGAACCGGCAATACACCGGGCATACCGGAACAAACCTCGCAAACATTACTGTTTGGCTGATCGCCAAAAGAGTTTGGACAAGAACAAAAAAGCTTGGTTTCTGTGGATAAATGTACGTGAACTTCTAACCCGATGACAACTTCAAAACGAGACATATATTTTTACTCCCAAATGATAATAACGAAATTCAATAAATAATATTGCTTTAACACAAGATTTATACCACGAAAGACAAAAGCTATCAAGAAAAAGATAATGGGAATAAATTTTGCTTTTTGTTTATTCTTGGGAGAGGAAAAACCTTTTTTGTGAACAAAAAAGTGTTTTTCCCCTCCCAACC
>CAYJHY010000165.1:0-4750 GCA_964369875.1 uncultured Mailhella sp. | reverse complement strand
GAGACTTGAACTCGTACAACCGTTAGGTTCAGGGATTTTAAGTCCCTTGCGTCTATTAATTTTACTTTATCAAGACTTAGTTTCTATATAGTATACTCTATATTAAACAAAAAGGAGTATTACTATGTGCAAGTTAGATGACGTATGGGAATGTTATTTAAACAGTAAAATTTTCACTGAAAGCAACTTAAAGGACAAAATTAACCTGTATGAAAGGAAAATTGAACCTTATTGGAAATATAAGAAAATTGAAAATCTAACCGATATTGACATAGTTGTTTTTACAAAATTTCTTATGGATGCGGGGCTAAGTCCACAATCTGTTAAGCATTACCTCTTAGTATTTCGCTCTATTTTAAAATCTGCAATACGAATGAAAATATATCGTTCTGAATTACCTCATTTTGAATTTCCAAAAATCAATAATACACGCACAAGATATTTACTTGTCTCGGAAGCTAAAATCCTTCTCTCAGCCTTAGAAAACAAAAACATTCTTTGGCACGATATTGCTTCATTTGCATTACAAACCGGTATGCGAGCAGGAGAAATCTTTGAGTTACAACCTAATGCAGTAAAAATCAACCAGCAAATGTTGATAATCTACAAATCAAAAAATCATACATCAAGGATAATACCTCTCAATAATACAGCTTTAAATATTGCAAAGAAATACTTAGACTTAAATCTAACTTTTCTATTTTCAAAGAACAAAATCAACCACGTATCGTCAATATTTACCAATACCATCAAAGAACTAGGCTTCAATGACAATGTAGTTAAACTCGACAGAGTAAGTTTTCATACTCTCAGACATACCTTTGCTTCATGGCTGGTACAGAATGGTGAACCTCTTGCTATCGTAAGTCAGTTACTTGGACATAACAACATACAAACTACCATGAGGTATGCTCACCTGGCACCGGAAAAAGCACGCCTTGCCGTTGATAAAATTCATCATATAGCACAATACGGATAAAAGTCAACAATAGCTTAAAGTTAAAAATAATTCCAAATTATGTCTAAAGAATAAAAAGAAAAATTAATGTGATAAGCAAAAATAGTATTGCTAACACTACACATTTAAACCATTTTTTGTTAGCTTGAAGAGCATATTGTACATATTTTTTTGCAAAAATTATACTCAAAATAGCACTTGAGCTTGCTAAAAAAATTTTAATGATTTGGAAAATGTTAAAATTATTTTGCGAAGAAAAATATCCCAAAAGATAAAACAATACTGCGAGAAGTCCTCCTAAAAATATGTGAGACATTCGCAAATTTTGAGATATTATATTACTTTTCGTCGCTTCAGCATGTGGCCTTAAATTTTCAGAAAAATTTGTCAGTATGCTTTCAATTTTTACAGGTGTATCCAAACAAAATTTTGTGTAATATTCCATGATACATATCATATCCCATAAAGCATCATTATCATGTATTTCTAGTATTTTTTGAACTTGTAAAAATCTTTGTGTTTCTTTTTCATTGAGTTTTCGCCCTAAGATTTGTTCATATTGTGTTATTTTTTTGGGATTCATAAGCAACTATTCAATTTCTATAAAATATTGAGTTGAGAAAACATTTCTTCACAAGTATTCACCCATCGTTTCAGTTCGGCTCTGTCACCGATTCGAAAATCAGTCAGTCCTTTAAATATGGGGACTCTTGATGAATAGAGCTGGTCGGCTACACGATCTGCAAGTTCGGGGAAGTTTAGAATCTGTCCTCCCTTTTCTTCTATGTATTGTTTTGTTTTAGACTCGTGAAATAAAGAGAATTTGTCGCTTTCACCATAATAATTATTCAAAAAAACATGCAGATGTTCGTGCGAGAAAATTTTCTGATAGTTTTTTAAAAGTTCAATAGAATCACGTTGACGGTTTATTATCCAGAACGTAAAAAATTCACGATCTAATTCTTGTAATGTGTTTTTTAATGTAAGGGAATATTTCTCAATGCCTTCCATGCTTCGGGCAGCCGAGTTGATAATAATGAAATGTTCACTGAAATCATCGGCAAGATTCACAAGCTCGATCCAACCGTCAGAAGTATCAAGGTTGACTTGCTTCACAGCGAGGTTGTCATTTTCATGGGGGGAGTGTGTCTTATAGACATCGGGGTTTGATGTATCTGTTTCAATAATGAGCATGGGGATATTTTTTGTGAAAAAATAATGTATTAGTGTGAATGTTAGCTTGCTTTTACCAACACCACCTTTGCTACCGCCAATATAAAAAATCGGTTTCATGATTTCCTCTATCTGTATATTTTGATTGTTTTATAATTCATCGTCCGGTGTGTCTGCTTTTACGAAAGTATTATCTTGTTTTGCCGAAATTACATTACTTACGTTTTGAAGAGGTTTAATGATTTTTGTCTCTGATTTAGTTCTTAAATAGCTCTTTAAAGTGGATAGCTTTAGCATAACTCCATTGTCATTTAGAAGCTTATGGACTTCTTCTATACTGTAGCCCTTTTTTTGGGCGTCACTGATTTCAGTGGAAAGACTTAGAATGAGTTCTCGTGTACTTTTGCTATTGTCTTTAGCCGGTAGTTTTCCAAGCTCTTTTTTAATGAGCGTGATTTTATCAGGGGAAATCTTTTTTTCTCTTACCATACATTCTCCTTTAATATTTTGGTGATTACTTTAGTATGTTTTCTTTACCAAAACAAGCATAAAATTATTTTTTCTTTACTCTATGCAATTCTATACAATTCTAAGCATATAAAAATATTGCACACTTATAAAATTGATGTATGGTAAAAAGAGTTTCATTCAATTTTAATAATCGAAGGCAGTTTAATACAGATTGGCAAGTTGGTCATTATTCCCATGGAAGGGAAAATGATAAACTTGCCAAGGGAAATCCCTTTGGAAACCCTAATTGCTCTGCGTTGCACTTATCGCAATTTACAAGGAGATAACATGAAGAGAGATACACCGAGGTATGATGATGAGTTCAAATTTTTATTAACGAAAGCTCAAAAAGAAAAACTTTTTTTCCAAGCCGAGTTAGCCGGTATCACAAGCTCAGAATTTTTACGGCGAAAAGTTTCAGAGCAAAACATAAGTTCTAAGATTGAAATGACTCTCATCAATGAACTGAGAAGACAAGGAGGACTTATTAAAAACAATTTTCAAACAATAAGAAATTCAGCTCTAGCGTATGATGAGAAAGAACAACTGACAACGCAAATGAAAAAATCCCTAAATGATATGCAAAATTTAATTTCTGACATTTCATCGTCATATAAGGGGTAGAAATGATTCCCAAGAAAGTTGAAACTAAAATTAGGGGGAAATCAAAAAGTAAAAGTATTGCTGACTTGGTAAATTATATTGTTGCTCCATTCACTGTAAATCAAGAAGAAAAACTTCTCTATACAGGAAGCCGTGGATTTTTATTTGAAGAGTTTAAAATACAGCGAGAGGAAATGCTTGCCCTTGTCAATGCAAACACAAGATCGCCTAATCCTGTCATGCATTATTTATTTTCATGGCCTGAAAATGAGCAACCGACCAGAGATCAATTTGAAGAATTGATTGATATATTTTGCGAAGAAACAGGGTTGAATAATAATCAAATAATATGGGGAGCTCACCAAAACACAAAGAATATTCATATTCATCTTGCTGTAAACAAGATAGACCTTGATAGCGAAAAAATAACCCGAATTAATAATAACCTTGATATTGAGATTTTGCACAAAGTTGTCGCAAAAGTTGAGCATCAACAAGGTTGGGAAAGTACGCCCAATTGCAGATATGTTTGTGACGAACATGGCAATGTGATGAGAGCTACCTCGCCTAAGCTAAATAAAAGTATAAAGCAAAAAGTGTATGACTATGAAGTTGCTACAGGTGAAAAATCCGCCATACGTATAGCCCAAGAACAGGCGTCTTTGAAATTGAAAAATGCAAAATCATGGGAGGAACTCCACAAAGAATTGCAAAACATCGGAATAAAATTTGAAAAAAAAGGAAGCGGAGCAATCCTATTTGTCGGACAAACTGCGGTTAAAGCTTCGTCAGTCGGCAGAGAATTTTCATTAAAAAACATGGAAAAAAGGTTGGGAGAATTTAAAGAAAATAAAGACACAGTCCCCCTTTTTACAGATACAAAAATCAAAAACTTTATGGAAGAGGGCAAACTAAATGAGCAACGAGATGGACACAGAAAAGGATTACAATTTCCCCAATCAGGTACAGGAAGAGCCACTGAAAGAGGCACAAGTTCCAACCCGAAACGAAAGGGAGAACGAACCGGAGAACGAATCGGCGAGCATGCAAAGCCAAGTATTATCTACCCTCAAGTTTCAACCCAACGTGGCTTGTTCACAATGCCCCGGTGCCATATGGTACGTGGAAAGCAAGGACTCGTATCTCGTCGAAGAAGAGAAAAAAATAGAAGACGGGAGATTGAAAGTTTACTGCCAAATCTTTCAAGAGCACTTGGAAAGGTCGATAATTTTATGCGATGGCGTGGTGCATGGGCAGTAAGTGATACCAATATTGATTTGTGGTTTAGGTATCAAAGGGAAAAATTAAAAGCTTATCAGCAGAAAATTGTGCAAAAAATGCAGAAACAATTTGGTATCTCCTCAGACACCTCAGACACATCAGGTACATTGGGCATATCAGGCACAAAACAAAAAACATCCACCGAAAAATTTATTGATTGGCTGAAAGTAAATGATTTTTCCAAGCAGTTGGACGAATGGCGATACGAAAGGAATAAAAACTATA